>CAYYVR010000016.1:9485-26631 GCA_964475185.1 uncultured Clostridium sp.
CCATCAGTCAGCAAATCACCTGATAAACGATGGACAAAACGACCGGCTACCAGCCGGAAAACTGAGGCGCCAGTCTGTCGCGGACTGGGCAAAAGACAAAAATCAAACGAAAACGGAGTGGAAGCAAATGGGAAAAGGACCTGCAGGAATCGACAAGGCACTGGAAAAAATCAGAGAGATCAGAGAAGCCATGGACGGGCATATGGCCCGCGTGGAAAAACATAAGAACAACGGGGTATTTTTTGTGGATCCCGAGAACGTCCTCCTCTCACGGGATGCCGTCATCGGGGCAAATACTGTGATCTACCCCGGTGTCATCATTGAGGGGGAGTGCATTATCGGAGAAGGCGTCATCCTGTATCCGGGAACAAGGCTGCATAATGCAACCATCGGGAATTTTTGCGAGATCCAGCAATCCATCGTTCTGGATTCGGTCATTGGCGAAGAAACCACTGTGGGCCCCTTTGCCTATATCCGCCCGGAATCGGTCATTGGGTCCCATGTCAAGATCGGCGACTTTGTTGAAGTGAAGAAAGCCATCATCGGCGATGGGACAAAGGTGTCTCATCTGACCTATCTGGGGGATGCCGTGATCGGATCCAACGTCAATTTCGGCTGCGGCACCGTCATCGTCAACTACAACGGAAAGATCAAGCAGCAGACCATCGTGGAAGACAACGCGTTCATCGGCTGCAACACCAATCTGGTGGCCCCGGTCAGAGTGGGCCGCAATGCCTACACGGCGGCGGGATCCACGATCACGGAAGATGTTCCGGCCGATGCACTGGCCATCAGCCGTCCGCGCCAGGAGATCAGGGAAAACTGGGTCGTGAAAAAGGGTTTGAAAAAAGAGTAGGCAGACAAGCCAAAGGAGGATCCGATGGGTACGTGCAGGAATTATGATAAGATGAAAATCTTTGCCGGCAATTCACAGCCTGAAATGGCCCTGGGAATTGCCCGGAAACTGGGGCTGCCCCTGGGAAAAGCTGAAATCAGCCGGTTCAGCGACGGCGAGATCGCCGTGAGCATCGCAGAGACGGTGCGCGGCTGCGATGTGTTCGTGGTCCAGTCCACCCGAACGCCGGTGAATGACAATCTCATGGAGCTGCTGATCATGATCGACGCCTTCAAACGGGCTTCCGCCGGCCGGATCAATGCGGTGATCCCCTATTACGGATATGCCCGGCAGGATCGCAAGGTCAAAGCGCGGGATCCCATCACCGCCAAGCTGGTGGCGAATCTTCTCACCGTAGCCGGTGCCGACCGGGTCATCACGCTGGATGTCCATTCCGAACAGATCCAGGGTTATTTCGACATTCCCATGGATAATCTTCACGGCGGTCCGATCCTGGCAAAATATTTTACCGATCTTGGGTTTCGCAACGCCGATGATGTCGTCCTGGTGGCGCCGGATCTGGGGTCAGTGACACGCACCCGAAAGTTTGCGGAGCGCCTGGGGGCCCCCATAGCCATCATCGACAAGCGCCGCCCCAAACCCAACGTGTCGGAAATCATGAACATCATCGGGGATGTGACCGACAAGCGCTGCATCATGGTGGATGACATGATCGATACGGGGGGCACCATCGCCAATGCGGCAGCGGCGCTCAAAGCCCATGGCGCCCGGGAGGTCTATGCGGCAGCCAGCCATGCCGTGCTCTCAGGGGCAGCACCCCAGCGTCTGCAGGCGTCTCCCATCAATGAGATCATCCTCCTGGACACCATTCGTCTGGGTGAAGAAAAGGCCGTCGGCAAGATCCGGGTCCTCTCCTGCATCGAACTGTTCAGTGAAGCCATCCACCGGGTGCATGCCAATGAACCGCTGTCGACGATCTTCAGCTGATCGGCGCACATCACGGTGAAAATATGTCCCAATATGGCCCTGTTAGGTGAATGAACTGTTAATTTTATGAAATAACAAAGGAAATTGACTGAAGATAATATAATATAAGTTTTAATTGGTATAGTTTTATACGCCCGCAATCTGGGCTCGCAGGAGGTTTTTGAATGGAAGGAAAAATTGGAAAGATCCTCATAGTGGATGACGATGAGAATATCAGTGAAGTGCTGAAGATGTATCTTCAGAATTCCGGCTATGACACCAAGGTCTGTGCCGACGGCAAAACAGCCCAGGAAGTATTCACCGAATACAAACCTGACCTGGTGCTGCTGGACATCATGCTGCCCTTCATCGACGGGATCGATGTCCTCAAGTGGATCCGCCGCGACTATGAGACCCCCGTGATCATGCTCACTGCCAAGGGAGAGACCTTTGATAAAGTCCTGGGTCTTGAACTGGGAGCTGATGATTACATGGTCAAGCCCTTTGAACCCAAGGAAGTGGTGGCCAGAGTCAAGGCAGTCATGCGCCGGTTCAACGTGGAAGGCGGCGGCAAGGAAGTGCTGAACTTCCCGGAACTGACGGTGGATGTGAATTCCTACAGTGTCACTTACCGCGGAGCCAACGTCAAAATGCCCCCCAAGGAATTTGAACTGCTCTATCACCTGGCTGCAAACAAGAATCGGGTCTTCACCAGAGAACAGCTTCTCTGCGAAGTCTGGGGATATGACTATCCCGGCGATTCCAGAACCGTCGATGTCCACATCAAACGACTGCGCGAGAAGCTTCACGGCGGACCCAACTGGCAGTTGGAAACGGTCTGGGGAGTCGGTTACAAGTTTGAAGTCAAGTAATCCCGTATGATCTGATGAAAAGTAAAAGCATTGTTTTCAAGCTGGTGGCCACGTTCATTGTGATCCTGGCCATCAGCTATATGATCATCGCGGCGGTCCTGTCGGTGTGGGTCCAGCAGGACTACATCAGTGAACGCCGGACCCGGCTGAAGGATTCCTCGGAGTTTATTCAGTTCAATGTCGACCGTTATCGCGCCAATGAAATCAAAAAAACTAATCTGACCACCACGTTGCAGTATTTAGGCAGGGGACTCAATGATTCGGAGATCCTGGTCCTGGATGAGCGCAATATGGTGTTTTTGGTGTCCAGGGAAGAACTGTCCGACTGGATCTTCCGGGAATTTCCCCAGGATAATCTGGATCAGCTATCTAGCGGAAATGTCCAGGAGATCTCTCGTCTGGCCGGCCCGGACGGGATGACGGAATATTTTGTTTATGTGGCGCCGATGATGGAAGACGGCACCTACCATGGTTCCGTCGTCATCATGACACCGGAGGCAGCCATCCGCGATCAGGTGTCCGGGGTCTTTTTCATCATCTGGATCAGTTCCCTTTTGGCGCTCATCGCGTCGATCTTCATGATCTATTATTTTGCCCAGCAGATCCTGATCCGGCCGCTGTATGAACTCAACGGCGTCGCCGATAAAATGAGCAAGGGTGATTTTTCCCAGCGCGCGCTGGTGACATCGGATGATGAGATCGGCAATCTGGCGAATTCATTCAACCTGATGGCGGAATCCATCGAGCACACCGATCAGAACCGGCGGGACTTCATCAGTAACATTTCCCATGAGCTGCGCTCGCCCATCACCTCGATCCGTGGCTTCATCGCCGGGATCCTGGACGGCATCATCCCCAAGGATAAGGAAAATTACTATCTCAACGTCGTCTATGAGGAGATCAACCGGCTGACCCGTCTCATCAATGATCTTCTGGATCTTTCGGCCATGGAATCGGGCCGGTTCTCCATGAACATCACCGAGGTGGATCTCAATGAAGTCATCCGGATCTCCATCGTGAAATTCGAGACCAAGATCAATGAAAAGAAACTGAAAGTCGATATCTCCCTGGATGCGGACCGGCAAACTGTGGCGGCAGACCGCGACCGGCTGATCCAGGTCGTCACGAATCTTCTGGACAATGCCGTCAAGCATTCCCCGGCCGAAGGTCATGTCGATGTGTCGACCCGGGTCAAGGGCAAAAAAGTCACGGTGTCGATCTACAATGACGGCATGCCGATCTCCGAGAGTGATATCAAAAACATCTGGTCCCGCTTCTACAAGGCGGACCGGTCCCGGACCCAGAAAGAATCCACGGGTCTTGGCCTGCCCATCGTACGGAACATCATCAGCCAGCTGGGCGAAAACGTCTGGGTGGAAAACCGGGAGACCGGCGTGGTGTTCCAGTTCACTCTGAGCAAGACGTAGGGGTAAGAACATGAAAAAAAATCAAAGCGAACCGGAGACCCGGGAAGGGCGGATCCGGATCTCAAACCGTGAAAGACTCCGGTATCAGGCTCATCGCAAAGGCCTGATGACCCTTCTGGGCGTCGGCGGCGTTCTGTTGTTTTCCCTGGTCCTGCTGCTCCTGATGAAAAACTATACGGATCGCCGCATCGCCCAGGCCAACGATCTGCTGACCAAGGAATCCAATCAGTACAACGAACTGGAAAAACGGATCTATGAGCGGGAAAACTTCAGGGCGGCCTACGACCTGTTCGCCCCCAATATGGTGGGCATCGCCGCAGCGCCGGAAGATTTTTCAGCGAACCTCTCCAAGGCGCTTTCCACCGGCGTCATCTACGGGGAAGGCGGCTTCATTCTGGCGCCGGCTGATCTTCTGCGGGGCCGCGATCATGTCTATGTGCGGCTGATGACGTCGGATGTGGAGTTTATCCATGAAGGGTACGTCCTGGGCATCGATGAAGCTTCAGGGATCGGACTGATCGAAGCCCCTGCCATCCAGCGGGAGCTGCCGGTGAATCTGACGCCCAATAAACCATCTCTGGCTCAGACTGTCCTGCACATCGCTCTGCCCAAGGGCGATGCGGATACCGGAAATCTTGCCATGGGAGAGATCCATGCGGCGGAGGAACTCTATACCATCGGGACCCCGTCCGGGGAGACCAAACTGTCCGTGCTGCTGACTTCTTCTTCGATCTACTTCGGCAATGACGGCGGTGCCATTGTCACCATGGATGGACGTCTGGCCGGCATGGCATCCATGGCGCTGACCCGGCGCCTCGGCGTGGCGCCCTACACCGCAGTGGTTCCCGGCAGTGAACTGGAAAAAATCGTGGACCGGCTGCGGAAGAATGAGGGGCCGCTGTCTGCATCCTTCGGCGTCGACGGGGACATCATCACCATTCCCGATTTGGAAGAGATCGGCTTTTACGTCCTGGAAGTGGAGGAAGGGTCCACCGCGCAGCGCGGCGGCATCCAGCCCACGGATATCATCCTGGCCGTGGATGGCCGGGTGGTGTCCCCCGGGGAGACCATCGACAGCTATCTCAGGGGCAAAAAGGCAGGCGACGAGGTGACCGTGTCCCTTCTGCGTCTGAATGAAACCCTTTCTTTTGTCATAAAAATATATTAAAATGCGACAGTAGGAAACAGCCAATTGAAGAATCGGAAGACCCAAGGAAGCAGTTCCTTGGTTTTTCCCATGTCAGGAGGAAACACAGTTGTTTATAATTTTCGGTCTGGGCAATCCCGGTCCGCAGTACGTCGGAACCCGGCACAATGCCGGGTTTGAACTGCTGGATCTGATCGCCGAGAGTGCAGATATCGAGATCAATAAGAATAAATTCAAGAGCATGGTGGGGGAAGGGTTCTGGAAGGGTGAAAAAATCATCCTGATCAAACCCATGACCTTCATGAATCTGTCCGGGGAAGCCGTCGTGGCAGCCCTGAACTTCTATAAACCCGGGGCGGATGAATGGATGGTGGTCTATGACGATATGGCCCTGAAGCCGGGTGCGGTAAGGATCCGGGAGAAAGGGTCCGCCGGCGGCCACAACGGCATGAAGAGCATCATCGGGCTCACCGGGACGGATGAATTCATCCGGCTGCGCATCGGCGTGGGCGGCCCCAGAGGCAACGTCGTGTCCCACGTCCTGGGAAAGTTTTCCGAAGCCGAGGAGAAACCTTATGTGGACGGATTGCTACTGGCCCGGAATGCCGTTGAGACCATCCTGACACGCAGTGTCGAAGATGCCATGAGTCAGTTCAATTCATCGGGCAAACCGCCGAAAAAACCCCGGATGGTCAAAAAAGCCGGGGCTTCGGCGGCGGCATCGGACTCCTCCGGTGTCCCAGTCTCTCCCGCCCCTGGGACTGAGCCGGGCCCCGGGACTGAGCCGGGCCCGGGAACAGCGGCTGGTGCAGGCACACCGCCCGGGGAGGCGGGGAAGACCGTTCCGTCAGCTGTGATGGATGCGCCCGGTGAGGATGCCGCAATGCGGATGAAGAGATGCGAACCCCGCCAGGAGGCAGATCGTGAGGAAGAAAAATGAGACTTGATCAAATCAAAGAACTGATCGCCGCCTCCAGCGGCTTCCGTCAGGTCAGCCAGGGGGTATCTGAGCGCAGATACCCTGTCGGTGTTTACGGGATCTCCGATTCAGCCCGGGCCGCGTTTATTTCGGCTTTTTTCCATGAAACGGACAGGAATGTGTATGTCTTCTCCTGGTCGGACATGGAAGCCCGGGCCATTTATGAGGATCTGCAGCTCTGGGAGCTGGAGGTCTATTTTCTCCCGTCCCGGGAACTGGTTTTTTATGATGCGGACGCCATTTCCGGCGATCTGCGCTGGGAACGGCTGAAGGTCCTCAAAGAGATCGCCTCGGATAAAAAGAAGATCATCGTGGCCTCCGTGGAATCTCTTCTGTCCGCCTGGATGCCCCTGGACTACTTCCGCCGGTATACATTCCGGTTCCGGGTCGGGGATGTCCTCGAACTGGAGACGCTGGCCAAACGGCTGGTGGAATCGGGCTATGAGCGTTCGGAGATCACCGAAGGGCGGGGCCAGTTCTCACTGCGCGGCGGCATCATGGATATTTTTTCGCCGGTGGCCTCGTTCCCGGTCCGCATCGAACTCTTCGGCGACGAGATCGAGACCATCCGGATCTTCAATCCGGAGACGCAGCGGTCCATGGACAATGTGGAGGAGACCGAGATCTTTCCCAGCAAGGAGATCATCATCGACAAGCCTTCGCTGATCCGGGGGCGTGACAAGATCCGGGCTGAATTCGACGACCTGACGAAAAACAAAGCGGCCCGCAAATCCCTGGGGACCGAAGCCTTCGAAAAACTCAAGGCCATTTTGGCCAAAAATCTGGAATCCCTGGATCAGACCTGGAGTTTTGAGACCATCGATTCCTATCTCCCCTATTTTTTTGAGGAGCCGGCCAGTCTTTTCGACTACATCGGCGATGATTTCATTCTGCTGGACGATTCCGTCCGGACCATGGGCAAACTGGAGTCCGCCGAACTGGAATTCCATGAAACATACGAGACGTTCCTCGGACGGGGCGAGATCCTGGCCGGACAGTCCGGCATCATGGTCAGCCCGGCGGAGATCAAGGCCCGTCTGGGGACCATGCACCTTCTGACCATCAATGACATGATGAAAACGGACCGGATCCTGCCGCCCCGTCATCTGGCGACCTTTGAAGCCGGCACCATCTATCATTTTCACGGTCAGCTGGAGATGCTGGTGGATGACATCGTCCATCGCAAAGCTGCAGGCTGGCGGACGCTGATCCTGTCGGCCACCCGCCCCCGGGGCGAGCGGCTGGAAAAAACCCTGCGCGACCGGGACATCGAAGCCATTTACCGGGATGATGTCGGAACGCTGCCTGAATCCGGCGCCGTCATCACCTTCGGCAATCAGAAGAAAGGCTTTGAATTCCGCGACATCAAACTGGCGGTGATCTCCGATGCCGAAGTCTTCGGGGAGTCTTCCCAGAAAAAGAAGCGCCGGGCGGTGAAAGGGAAAGGCATCGAGAAGATCCATTCCTACGATGACCTGAAAAAAGGCGAGTACGTCGTCCATGTCAACCACGGCATCGGCGTCTACCAGGGGATGAAGCAGATGGAGTCCCAGGGGGCCGTCAAGGATTATCTGGAGATCAGCTATGACCGCAATGACCGGCTGTTCATCCCCGTGGATCAGCTGGATCTGATCCAGAAGTACATCGGGAACGAAGCGGCATCGCCCAAGGTCTCGCGCCTGGGCGGACAGGAATGGGCCAAGGCCAAAGCCAAGGTCCGGCAGAACGTTGACAAGGTGGCTGAGGAGATCGTTCAGCTCTATGCCCAGCGCAGTCAGGTCAAAGGCTTTGAGTTTGCCGGGGACACGCCGTGGCAGCGGGAATTTGAAGATGAATTCCAGTTTGAGGAAACCCCGGATCAGATCACCAGCATCGAGGAGATCAAGAAGGATATGGAGTCGCCGCGGGTCATGGACCGCCTCCTGTGCGGTGATGTCGGCTACGGCAAGACCGAGGTGGCCATGCGGGCGGCGTTCAAAGCCGTCATGGACGGCAAGCAGGTGGCGGTGCTGGTCCCCACCACCATCCTGGCTGAACAGCATTACAAGAATTTTCAGCGGCGCTTTGACGGATTCGCCGTGAACATCGATATGATCTCACGGTTTCGAACCGCAGCCCAGGTGCGCGACACGCTGCTCCGCCTGAAGGAAGGCAACGTTGACATCATCATCGGGACCCACAAGCTTCTGGGCAAGAATGTCATTTTCAAAGACCTGGGTCTGCTGGTCATCGATGAAGAACAGCGTTTCGGCGTCAGGCATAAGGAGAAGCTGAAAGAGCTCAAAGCCACCGTGGATGTCCTGACACTGTCGGCCACCCCGATCCCCCGAACGCTGAATATGAGCATGACCGGGATCCGTGACATTTCCCTCATTGAGACCCCGCCGGATGACCGGTATCCCATCCAGACCTATGTGGTCGAGTTCAACGAACAGCTGATCCGGGATGCCATCCTGCGGGAGAAAGGCCGCCACGGTCAGTGCTACTTTGTCTACAACCGGGTGCAGGACATCGACCGGATGGCCAATTATCTCAAAAAGCTCGTCCCGGAGGCGGAATTCGGCATTGCCCACGGCCAGCTGTCGGAACGGGAGCTGGAGGATGTCATGGTGGAATTCATGGAAGGCCGCTTCGATGTCCTGGTCAGCTCCACCATCATTGAGACGGGACTGGATATCTCCAACGTCAACACCATCATCATCTATGATTCCGACAAGCTGGGACTGTCCCAGCTCTATCAGCTGCGCGGCCGGGTGGGCCGGACCAACCGCATCGCCTATGCCTATCTGACCTACCGCAGGGACAAAGTGCTCACGGTGGTGGCGGAGAAACGGCTCAAAGCCCTGAAGGACTTCACGGAACTGGGCTCCGGTTTCCGCATCGCCATGCGGGATCTGGAGATCCGGGGCGCCGGCAATATGATGGGGAAAGCCCAGTCCGGACATATGGCGGCCGTCGGCTATGATCTCTACATCCGGATGCTGGATGAGGCGGTGAAAAAACTCACCGGCCATGAACAGGGCGGCGCACCGGAAACCGTCGTCGACATCCGGCTGGATGCCTACATCCCCCGCGAATACATCAGCGATGAAGTGCTCAAGATCCAGATGTACAAAAAAATCGCCGCCATCGAGACCCGGGATGATTACTTCCACGTGAAAGCCGAGCTGGAGGACCGGTTCTCCGATATACCCGATGCCACCTACAACCTCATGGATGTGGCGCTGCTCCGGGCCAAGGCCAAAGCGCTGGGCGTCACGGAGATCCGGGACCGCGGCAGTGCCGTCATGATCACCTTCGTCGACCGGGAAGCCATCCGGAGTGAATACATCGCGGTGATCTCCTCCAGAGAATACGCCCAGCGCTCCCAGTTTTACGACAAACCGGCTCCCCAGCTGGAATTCCGCTATCAGACCAGCAAAGAGCGCCTGATCAAGGATCTTGGAAAACTCTTTGATGCCATGGCCGTCTCATCCCCTCTGGCAGATTCTGCCAAAGAAGCCTGAACCAGCCAATGAGAAGCATGCAGGAGACCCTGTAAACTGAATGAGAGGCAAAGATGAGGCAAGCTGTCCGATTCATTTGCCTACTTGAAAAAAACCATTTATAATGAAGCTTGATGTTTTATAGACAATGACAGGCCAAAATACATCAGGCCTGGGATTAAAACGTAAATAATCCTTCCATTGCGGAGGACAACTAGGAGTGTAAAACAAGTGACTGGATTAAGAAAAATCGCTGCAGTCCTTACCGTGGGCATGAGCCTGTCGGTCCTGTCAGGCTGCGGACTGGTAGTAAAAACAGAGGAAGCCATCGCCCGTGAAGAGGCGGAAACCAGGGGTGTCGTTCTCGTCGAAGGGGATCAGGGCATCAAAGTGACCCTGGGTGAAGTCCTGGATGAGTATGAAAAATTGCTGGAAGGCTGGACGGCTCAGTACGGCGAGGAGAACATGGAATTCCTCAAAGCGCAGATGGAACAGCAGAAGATCCAAATCATGGACACCATGATGAGAAGCCAGCTCATGGAGAAAAAAGCCGATGAGATGAACATCCCGAAAGAGTCCCCAGAAATGATCGCTGAGTATGATGAGATCATCAAAAACAATATCGAAGCCAGCGGCGGTCAGGCGCAGTATGACAAGATGCTTGAAGATGCCGGATTCACGGCGGAAACCTACAAAGTGGAGGTCATGAAGGGCCTTCGCATTGAAGCGCTGCTGGAAGAAGTCACCAAAGATATCACGGTGACTGATCCCGAGATCAATACCTACTACGAAGAAAACAAGGCGACGGATTTCACGGATGCGGCGGGTGCCACCCTGTATCACATCTTTTTTGGCAAACCTGATGATGAAGCGGCCCAGGCCAAAGCCCAGGAAGCCAAGGAGAAACTCAACGGCGGAGCTGACTTTGCCGATATCGCCAAAGAATACGGTCAGGATGCCTCCAAGGATAAGGGCGGTCTGCTTGGATCCTACCCATGGGATACGCAGGAACTGGGAGCGGACTTCATGGCTGAGGCGAAGAAGCTGACCGAAGGCCAGATCTCAGAACCGGTCAAGACCAGCTTTGGCTGGCACATCATCAAGGTCACTGATGTGATCAGTGAACCTACCGTCAAGCAGCTGACTGATAAGGTCACCGGTGACGACGGTGTTGAGCGGACCTTGAAGGAAGAAATCAAAAGTCTGCTCGAAAGCGACAAAAAGAATGCAAAGATCGCCGAACTGCTGGATGAATGGGAAACTCAGTATAACGTAAAACGTTATCCGGAGCGGATCCCCATGGAGTTCCAGCCCGATCCGTCCACGACGACCCCGGACGCCACCGGAACCACCACCACACCGGCGGCAACGGATCCATCGACTACAACGCCGTCGACTACAACGCCGTCGACGACGACTCCGTCCACGACAGTCCCGTCAACAACGACACCATAAGATCGCGTCGGTTGGATCGCGATGCACCAAAAGCAATGGATGGCATTCGTCCATTGCTTTTGTTCTTTCAGGACCAGAGCACAGGGCGACGGTGTTTCGATCGGATAAAACGCCCCCGCGGAAGAGCGGATCTAAAGTCAGAAATCAGGGCCAGGAAAATCAGGACCAGGAAAATTATCGTCAGTTTGTAACCCACTTGCCCTGGAACAGGAGTATAATTCTAATGTTCAAAAAAAACCGGAATTTCGGTGAATTACATTTCAGGTATTCACCCATCTTAAGTTCGCAGGAGATCATGGGATTCCTTCCGGACTTAGAACCAGACAGGAGAAGAAAATGAAACATACCAGAAAAATCATCAGTGCCATTGTTTTGAGCGGAGTCCTCATGGGCTGTACGCCCGCTGACCCGGCCTCCAATGCCTCCACCTCAGGCTCATCGACCACAGCCTCCGCAACGGAAGCCGGTCAGTCCACGACGGCCGGTGAGGGCACGACCACACCCGGGACACAGCCTCCCGTCATCACGCAGGCCATCGATCCGAACATCATTCTGGCAGAAGGAGACGGAATCTCCATCACGTCAGGTGAAGTGGAAGTGGAATTCAATAAAATGCTGGATTCGATGCGGGCGGAATACTCCCAGGAGATGGTGGATTCAGCCATCGGATCGCTCCAGTCCCAGAAGGTCAATATTCTGGAACAGTTTGTCCGTAACGCCCTGCTCGATAAAAAAGGCGAGGAGCTCGGCATCATGGCAGACAGTGCGCAGGCGCTGGAACGATATGATCAGATCATGAAGGACAACATCGCCAGCTACGGCGGGGAAGAGCAGTTCGATCAGGTTCTGACCATGGCGGGATTCACGCAGGAATCCTATAAGGAGGAAGTCCTCAAGTCGCTGCGCTATGAGACGGTGGCCCAGGAAGTGACCAAGGAGATCACAGTCAGTGAGGCCGAGATCAGCTCGACCTATGAAGAGGTCAAAGCCATGGAATACACCCGGCAGCCCGGCGCCACGCTGTATCATATTTTCTTCGGAGAACCCGATGAGGCCGGGGCAGAAGCCAAGGCCAAAGAAGCGAAGCAGAAACTCAGTGACGGGGCTGACTTTGCTGATCTTGCCAGAGAATACGGCAAGGACGGGACTGCCCAGAGCGGCGGCCTGCTGGGGGCTTTCCCGTATCAGAATCAGGAACTGGCGCCGGACTTCATGAATGAAGCCATCAAGCTGAAGGAGGGCGAGATCTCTGAACCGGTCAAGACTGTTTTCGGCTGGCACCTGATCAAGGCGGAGAATGTTCAGACCGAACCGGTCACGCTGGCCCTGACCGATTCCATGACACTGGAGAACGGACAGCAGATCACGGTGAGTGAGAATATCCGGATGAATCTGCTCAATGAAAAGCGCAATACCTATCTCACGGAGCTTTTCACGCAATGGGAAGAGACCTTTAACGTGAAGAAATATCCGGATCAGATCCCGATGAACGTTCCGGTGGAATCCGAAGAGTCAACCGAAGATCCGGCAGACGGATCCACGCAGCCCTAAGCGCTGATGCTCAGATGGAAAGAATGGAAAACAACCATGAAAAGGCAGCTTCGGCTGCCTTTTTGGCCGGGCTCTTCCATGGGCTGCCTCGGCAGATCCCGGGAGGGTTTCGGGCGGCAGATTTTTGCGGGAATATCCTCAAACCTGAAAATTCAGGTTCGCCTCTGCTATACTTAAGGAAATAATCAAATCGGCGGATCGTGTGGGGGAACGGGTTCCCTCTGATCCGGACCGATCCACAGGGAGAAGAGAAGATGATTCATATTGCCGGATTGGGGCCGGGTGACCCCGGTTCCATCACCATGGAAACCTATGACCTGTTAAACACCACCCAGGTCGTGCTGCGAACCAGGATCCATCCCACGGTCAGTGCGCTGGATGAGTGGGGCATCGCCTACCGCTCTCTGGATCATGTCTACGAGGAGAACCAGCGGTTTGAGGATGTATACAGCCAGCTGGCCGGGGAGGTCCTGACGCTCTACCGGAGCGGCCTGACGGAGATGACTTACTGCGTTCCCGGCAACCCCCTGATCGCTGAAAAATCCGTTGTGGAACTGATCAGCCTTCTGGAGGATCAGGGGATCCCCTACCAGGTCCACTCTGCGGTCAGCTTCATCGACATCATTCTGGATGTTCTCCAGCGTGATCCGGTCCGCGGTCTCCTGATCCTGGATGCCCAGGATCTCGATCACAAGGGGATCTCGCCTGAGACAGACACCGTGCTCACTCAGGTCTACAACAAGCGGATCGCATCAGAAGCTAAGCTGGCCCTGGCGGACTACCTGGATGATGAAGCGGAGATCATCTATATCCGGAATGCCGGGATCCGGGGGGAGGAGAGCATTCGGCGGATCCCCCTGTGGGCGCTGGACCGGCAGGAAGATGTGGATCATCTGACCACGGTATTCATCGAGCGGGAGACCGTGAGACCGGGGTTCAATGATTTTCGCCGAACCATCGATGCCCTGCGCGAACCCGGCGGCTGTCCCTGGGACAGGGAACAGACCCATGAATCCCTTCGCCGCTACCTCATCGAAGAAGCCTACGAGGCGGCGGATGCCATTACTCAGGGGGATATGGATGATGTCCGGGAGGAGCTGGGCGACGTACTGCTTCAGGTGGTGCTGCATGCCCGCATCGCGGAGGAGAATGGTGATTTCACCATTCATGACGTGATCCGGACCGTGAATGAAAAGATGATCACGCGGCATCCCCATGTCTTCGCCAGCCTTGAACTGGAAAACACTGAGGCAGTCCTGCATAACTGGGAAAAAATCAAAAAAACCGAGAAGGGCGAGGTCACCCTGGCGGAAAAGCTGAAGAAACTTCCCCGTTCGGTCCCCGCCACCATGCGGGCCCAGGAAGTGGTGAAAAAAGCCCAGGCCTACGGTCATGTCAGACGGGAACGGACCGACCTGGTGCAAAGACTGCAGACTATGCTTCAGGGCCAGGGCCCCAAAGGCGAACAAGAACTGGCTGATCTGGCTTTTTATACCATCCTTCTGCTGGATCTTGAAGGGTTTCAGTCGGAAAGCCTCCTGAGCCAGCGGGTGGATCAGGAAATCGAGACCCTCCTGAAACTCGACGGAAATCAAAATTAGTCGTGAAAAGAGGCGGGAAAGCCCATGGTTGTGGGATTATTTGTTAATTATCTGTGAAAACTAAGGGATTCCGTGGATTTTACCCACTTTTTGATACAGAATATGTATATATAGTAGGAAACCTGCTATTTGGCTATACTCAGAGGAGGGTAAACAATGAACAAAGCGGAATTAATCACCAAGATTGCTGAATCCGGCAAAATGACAAAAAAAGAAGCTGAAGTTGCATTAAATGCTTTTAAGGATGCCGTCATGGGCGCACTGGAAGCTGGCGAAAAAGTTCAGCTCGTTGGCTTTGGAACATTCGAAGTCAGAGAAAGAGCCCCAAGAGAAGGAAGAAACCCAAGAACCAAGGAAACCATCCAGATTCCGGCATCTAAAGTTCCAGTGTTCAAACCGGGCAAAGACTTTAAAGCATTAGTCAACAAGCCGGCTCCAAAGAAGAAAACCACAAAAAAGAAATAGACATTTCATAGGGCTCCCTGTTCGGGGAGCCTTTTACTTTTTAAATCAACAGGGAGATGGTATAATCCACCTATATCATAAGAATTTACAGCAGATTTGAATGAGATCGGAAACAGAATCATTCAAGCGAAGAGAGGTAGCCATGCGCTTAGATAAATATCTTAAAGTATCCCGCCTGATCAAACGAAGACCCGTGGCCAAAGAGGCCTGCGATACCGGCCGGGTGATGATCAATGACAAAGTGTCCAAGGCAGGCGCTGAAGTGAAAGCCGGCGACATCATTGAGATCGAGTACGCGTCCAGAAAAGTCCGGGCCCGGGTCCTGGAGATCCGTGAAACGGTGCGCAAAGACGAGGCGGCAGCGCTCTATGAAATCCTGGAAGGCGCCGAGATCGACTAACTGCGGTCCGGTCACGCTGCAGGAACATAAGTTTTTCATTTTATTCTTGAAATACCGCCGGATTATTATAGAATGAAATAGAATAAGTGAGGCCATCCATGAAAAAACAACATCTCAAAAACATTCTGCTGGCATTGTTAGCTTTCCTTGCCCTGTTCCAGTTTGCCAATCAGCGGGTCACCATGGACCGGATCAACCGGAAACAGGATGAACAGCTCAATTTGCTGCAGACAGTCCAGGAAGAAAACCAGCGGCTCCTGGAAGAAGTCAACAATCTCAATTCAACGGAATACATCGAACAGCAGGCCAGAGAGCGCCTGGAAATGATCAAGCCCAACGAGATCCCGGTCATCGATGTGCCAGGCTCGACCCAGCCGGACCCCTCCGCGGGAGAACCCGGGCAGGACGCCACCAATACCAGTACCAATACTTCACCATAAACAGGAATAACGGGTTCAAGGAGGAATCTTTAATTAATATGGCAATTGAAGCAGGAGCCATTCTCGAAGGTACGATCATCAATATTACCAACTTTGGAGCATTTATAGAAGTGGAGGGCAAAACAGGCCTGGTCCATATCTCTGAGGTTGCCGACAGCTACGTCAAGGATATCCGGGACTTTTTGCGGGAAGGCGAAAAGATCAGGGTCAAGATCCTCAATATCGAACCCACCGGCAAAATGAGTCTTTCCGTCAAACAGGCAAACCCTGACCTGAAAGCCAGGGAAGGTACGCCGTCCTCTGAATCCTCAGCTCAGCGGTCTGCCGGATCAGCACCGGGCCGGGGGAAATCCTTTGAATCCAGAACGGGCGCTGAAAAGAAGCCCTATTCCCGTCCGACTCAGGATGACGACTGGTCCAGAGAGCGCCGACCCAGGCAAATGGAAAAAGGGCCGCAGTCCTTTGAGGACATGATGTCCCGATTCCAGAAAGATTCTGAAGAGAAGATGGCAGAATACAAAAGACGCCGGGAACCGGGCGGAAACATCAAGCGGAGAAAGGGCTAAGCCCCTTGCTGCGAATCAATGCGAGTGCACAAAGGGCGGCTGACCTCATCGTCAGCCCTGTCCGCCATGAGAACCTCTGAAAACCGGTTCAGACCCGATGCGCCCCAACCAGAGACTTAAAGGGCCGGCGAAGCAAACAACTGATTTTGAAGGACCGGCACAGCGCATTGAACACCGGGCAAGAAACCGGAAGAAAACCGCGAAGAAAGCCGGAAAGAACCAAAAAACCGGGAAATAACAAGGGCAGATGGCCGGAAAAATACCGCCCAGATGGCCGGAAAAAAACTGTTGACAAGGGGATTTTACTGCCCTATAATAAACATTGTCGCTATGAAAAGCGCAACTCAATATGGCGGAATAGCTCAGCTGGCTAGAGCATTCGGTTCATACCCGAAGGGTCGTAGGTTCAAGTCCTATTTCCGCTACCATAATTGCTGGAGTGGCGAAACTGGCAGACGCACAGGACTTAAAATCCTGCGGTGGTAAAACACCGTACCGGTTCGATTCCGGTCTTCAGCACCATTCCAATTTCAAAGAAAGAGATACCGTGACGGTGTCTCTTTTCTTTGAACCAAAACAGTCTCACCGCAAAAGGGGAATCGAGTCCATCTTCAACCTCAGCTTCTGCCAATGCGCAAAGCCGCATCTTGGATCAGCCCCGGGTAAGATGTTAAAAACGTGGAAAACCGGAAAAACCGGAAAAACCAATAAAATTGAAAAGAAAAACCAATAAAATTGAAAAGGGTGTTGACAAACTTCAGCAGGCAGGTTATTATATATAAGTACCCTGAATGAGGGGCGCAAAACAATCAATATCGCGGAGTGGAGCAGTTGGTAGCTCGTCGGGCTCATAACCCGAAGGTCGTAGGTTCAAGTCCTTCCTCCGCAACCATAAGAACAGGCTGTAGCAGTGAATTGCAACAGCCTGTTTTCTTT
>CAYYVR010000017.1:0-25766 GCA_964475185.1 uncultured Clostridium sp.
CCAGAGTCTAGCTCAACACGCAATGTACGACAGGCGGCGTCAGCCGCTTTGTTCTTGCGGTTTTTTCAGATGATCGATTCCTTATGTGTCAGGTGTCCAGACAGAGTGATCTGACAGAGTGATCAGACAAACTGGAAACCGATAGAGAGATGAATGGCCGCTGTGTTGTTTTGGGCTCATGACCAGAGGGAACGTTTCCAGGCTGAATTTCCAAGTCAAATTTCATCAGTTGATGTAAGATAAGTTAAAAGGGCCAGTGATGGCCCTTTTTCTGATAGTACAGGATGATCTGCCGAATATCTGCGTGACATCTGCTGGCCATCTGCCGATCCTCAGCGCTGGTTCATTGACGGGTTAAACTCCGCAGCCGGGATCATCAGAAGCCTCCAGGGATCATTTTCTCCTGTGCTTCCAGCGCACGCTGATTCAGGACGTTTTTAATGAACTGATCGATCTTGTTGAAGTAGGGAACGATGATGTCGTCGGTTTCCGAGTAGATCTCATGAAGTGATCCAGGGACGTGATAAAACTCAAGGTCTTTGGCATATTCAGCAAATTCATACATCCCTTTGGCATTGACGAACCAGTCAGTTTCGGACTGGAACATCAGGAGGGGGACTGTTATTTTTTCTACTTCCTTTTGCCTGACGATCTCATGGCCGGCTTTCAGAGACTCACTGATCCACCCGAATGAAACGGCATAGCGGGAGTTTTTGAGCTCTGACCAGCGGCGCCGGTGGAAGAAATCCCCTCTGGCCTGGCTGTGCGTGGCCGCTTTTTCCAGCTGGAAATCATCGGGCAGATGTTTTTGGAAACGGGTCTCTCCCGGGATGAAGGATCGGGAGAACGGGGTCTTCGAGATCGCCTGAGTCAGAGGGAAAATAAGACTCTCCGCCTGGAACAGGCGGACCTGGAGCATCGGGGAACTCAGGATGGCTGCAGTGCAAAGATCCGGGTACAGTTCCAGGGCCCGGGCCGCGATGGCACCGCCCATGGAATGGGAATAGACGATGACCGGCATGTCCGGTTCCCGGTTTTGGACCACATCTTTGATGAAACGGTATAAGTCAAAGGAGTAGGTATCGAAATCATCCACCCAGATCAGGGTGGGGTCGTCGACGCCGGCATCAGAGTCTCCGTGACCGAAGTGCTCCGGCAGGTAGACGTTGTAGCCCATGTTCAGAAAATAGTATACGGCTTCAGCATAGCGTTCGATATCCTCGGCATAGCCGTGAGAGATCACCAGATTGGCTGATGGGTCATCGGCTCTGTAGAAGGCATAATTGATCCGATGGGTCGTTTCAAACCCCTGGATCGTTTCTCTTTGCGCCAGGTAGGGCAGGACCGTCTCATTCATCTGGGTCTTGAAATCCTCTTCCGTGAGGTAAAAGTCATTGCCCGGCAGATTCACATGGGGCAGTGGTTTCACACGGTCAGAGGATTCGCGGTTACCGTAAGTTTTTTTATACAGCCGATGGTAGGTGAGGGGGATCGCTGCCAGCAGCGCCAGGGAAAAGCTATTTTTGAGTTTACTCATTGATCATTCCTCCATCTGTATTTCTCTGAGCTTATTATAGCAAGGAAACAGCCGGTCGGTGCCGGAAAAGATTTGGAATGATTCCTGATTAATTTCTGTTTCCGGACTCACAGGCCTGGAATCCTTGTTATAATTGTTGATAAACCAGATTTTTTTAAAACCGAACATACTGAAAAAAAGGATAATCAATTGTATGGATGATAAAAACAGAAATCAAACCGGAATCGAAGAATATAAGGAACATTTGCTGGAGGAGCCCTTCCGTGTCAGACGAAGGGATCTGACGCGCACGACGGATGATATGCCCATGGCGGATCCCGTTGTTGTCAAAACCAGGTTTGGGCAATTCACTACCATCAGCGGAAGTCTGATCCGCACCCCTGAATTTGACGAGCGGTTTTACTACAGCGGCCGGCTGGGGGCATTCTACACCCGCGAAGCGACATTGTTCCGGCTGTGGGCTCCGACCGCCCAGGAGGTCACCGTGGAGGTGTGGGATTCACTGGACGAGTCCAGCCAGATCCAGGAACTGATCTCCATGCACCAGACGGATATCGGTGTATGGGAAGCCCAATTGGCGGGGGATCGGCATAACACAGCTTATACCTACCATCTGACCTTTTCCGACGGAACGAATCATTCGACCCAGGATCCCTATGCCCGCGCCGTCATCGTCAACGGGGACAAAAGTGTGATCCTGGATCCTGACAGTGTCCATCTGGATGGCTTTTACCGGATGCCGCCCTTTACCCACCCGACGGATGCGATCATCTATGAGATCCATGTCCGGGATTTCACCATCGATCCGGAATCCGGCATCGATCAGAAAGGCCGCTATCTGGGGTTCATTGAACAGGGCACCGTGAATGAACAGGGATCTCCCACCGGCCTTGACTATCTGAAAAGCCTCGGGGTCACCCATGTCCAGATCCTGCCCATGTACGATTATGCCACCGTGGACGAACATGAACCGCACAGCCAGTACAACTGGGGATACGATCCCAAGAATTATAATGTTCCTGATGGGTCCTACGCCGCAGATCCCAGAGAGCCTGCCAACCGGATCCTTGAACTGAAGCAGATGATCAAAGGGCTTCACGAAGCCGGCATCCGGGTCATTATGGATGTGGTCTACAACCATGTCTATGAGGTATCGGATCATCCGCTGCATAAAACGGCGCCGGGATATTTCTTCCGCTATGACAAAAACGGTGATCTCAGCAACGGCACCGGTGTCGGCAATGATACGGCCTCGGAACGCCGGATGATGCGCAAATACATCCTGGATTCCATCGCCTACTGGGCGGAAGAATTTCATCTGGATGGCTTTCGCTTTGACCTGATGGGGATCCATGATGTCCAGACGATGAATGAGATCCGCAGCCTGCTGGATACCATCGACCCGTCCATCATCGTACTGGGGGAAGGCTGGAATTTGAGTACTGAACTGCCCGAGTCCGAAAAAGCCTGGCAGGGCAATGCTTCGAAAATGCCCCGGATCGCGCACTTCAATGATTCCATGCGGGATTCCATCAAAGGATCCACGTTCCGCTATGATGAGAAAGGCTTTATTTCCGGCCGCCATCGGGAGGGGAAAACCATTGCCGGAAATCTCATGGGCAAAATCGATTCGTCCCACTACCTGGGGCCGGATCAGGTGATCCAGTACGTGGAGGCCCATGACAATCTGACGTTATATGATAAACTCCTTCTGACCAATCCAGAGGATTCTGAAGAGACCCGGATCCGCCGCCACACCCTGGCCACATCCATGGTGATCCTGGCCCAGGGCATCCCATTCATCCACGCCGGCCAGGAGTTTCTGCGCACCAAAAGCGGAGTGGAAAACAGCTACAGATCTCCGGATCACATCAATTTGCTCCATTGGCGCAGACAGGATGATTTTCGATCTGCAGTGGAATACTTCAGGGGACTCATCCGGCTCAGAAAAAGCCAGTATCTATTCCGCCTGCACGATGCCCAGTCCATCCGCAATGCCATGGAAATACTTCACGCCAGGGGCGGAGTCATTGCCTACCGCCTGAAAGACTCCCGCCAGGAGATCCTGGTCATCATCAACGGCAATGACTCGGAGCATCGCGCGTCGGTGAACAAAGCGCAATGGGAGGTTCTCGTGCGAAATATGAGGGTCTGCGAGGAAGCGGAAGAACTGATCCTGACTAAGAATCATGTCCAGGTGGATCCTTTGTCTGTGCTGGTCCTGAGACGGTCGTTCTGATAAACTACTGCAGCTCTGCTTTGCAGCTCTGCTTTGCAGCTCTGCTTTGCAGCTCTGCTTTGCGCTCTGTTTTGCAGCTCTTTTCCCTGCTCAATCTATCAATCCACTGACAGGCTGATCCATTCCTCTGGCCGGGGTCTCATGGGTCAGCCTTTGCATTGATGAAAGGCGGGGCGGATAATTGTTCATCAATTATTCGTCATTCAGCTATGTAGCACTATTGATAACAAATATATTGCTGTGGTATGATTTACAAAGAGGAGATGATTCAATGGAAAAATATATTCGCGAACCGGTCAATTCGATCACTCACCTGGCCGGGGCGCTTTTGTCTGTAGTGGGACTGATTTTACTGATCAATAAAGGGATCCGCCTGGGGATCGGGGCCGGTGAGATGACCTCACTGGTTGTTTTCGGTCTGAGCATGATCGCCCTTTATGCCACCAGCGGTATTTATCATCTGATCAATATGGGTCAGCGGGCGATCCTGTTTATGAAAAAACTGGATCATTCCATGATTTTTGTTCTGATCGCCGGATCCTATACCCCCATCATTGCCTTTATCCTGCAGGGGAATTTCCGGATCTTCATGCTGGTTCTGATCTGGGGCATCGCCCTTTCGGGCGTGCTGTTCAAAGTTTTCTGGATCCAGGCACCGCGGTGGCTCTATACCGGCATTTATCTGGGCATGGGCTGGCTTTCAGTGATCCTGATCAAAGCGATTTTTGAGGGGGCCGGGATCTCCGGGCTCTCACTGCTTCTGGCCGGCGGACTCAGCTACACGGTGGGCGCTGTGATCTATGGACTCAAGAAGCCAAATTTATCAAATTCATTCGGCTTTCATGAACTCTTTCACTGTTTCGTACTGGCCGGGACACTTTTGCATTATCTCATGGTCTATTCAACGGTTCTTGGATGAGAATAAGCAGTGAATGACACCATTCACAGGGAATGCATGTGCTATAATTATTTTAACGAAAAGTCCCAATTCCCAGTGCCGCCAAGGCATTGAATGTGAGGTGTCTCATGAATACAAGCACAAAGACCCGTAATATGGTTTATTACGGAATGATCATGGCCATAATCATCGTCATGTCGGCGGTCCCGTTTCTCGGGTTTATCCAAGTCCCGCCCATCGCCATCACGCTGGTCCATATACCGGTCATCATCGGGACGATCCTGTTTGGCTGGAAAGCCGGGATCCTGTTTTCACTGACCTTTGGGCTGAGTTCACTGCTGGTGGCCATGACTCGAGGGGCGGCCACGGATCTATTATTCATCAACCCGCTGATTTCAGTTCTTCCCCGGGTGATTTTCGGAGCTCTGATCTATCCCATCTATCGCCTGTTTGAGCGCATTCAGGCTTCCGAAGTGCTGAGCATTGGACTGACAGCATTTGTTTCAAGCTTTATCCATTCCGTACTGGTGCTGACGGCCATCTACATCTACCTGGCCGTAAAGGCTGAGGGACTGGAAGTGGACGGAGTATTTCAGCAGGTCCTGGCGGCGGTGCTCACTGTCAATGTGACACTGGAGGCCATTGCATCCACTGTCATTGCCATCCCGCTGGTCAAAGCCATCCGGTCAAGTTTCAAGCGGGTATAAAATTCAATAGCACCGAAAAGAGATCATGAAGAAAACAATGAAAACAAAAATACAAAAAATAAAGAAAAACGATGTCCTCCCGGTTCAGGAGGCCATCGTTTTTCTTTACTGTGATCCATGGCGGGAAGAAGATCCCATCCGGTGCGATGGGGGATGAGTGATCCTGTGCAGCCAGGGGGGCAGGTCTGAAATGATCGGCCCCAGATCTTACAGTTTACGGTCATAGTACTGGCGGGAGAGATAATCTGTCCCTGTGAGGACGAGGAAGAGGATCGCACCGCTCATACTCAGCGTCAGATCATCCTGCCAGACCCCGTAGAGCCAGAGAAGAAATGAACCGATCTGACCGGCATAGACGGAGAGGCGGGCTGACAGCCCCCGGATCCTCTGAATGCGTTCATCTCCCTCCTGGACCTTCATGGCAGGACGAAGATCTTTATTCCGTCCATGCATGACGATGCTCAGGACAAATGCCAGGATCGCGCCGCCCAGCAGCCCCGCCATGGTTCGCAGCGGTCCTGCCGATCCCCCGGCAACCCCGTGGATCCCCGTTCCGATAAAATATCCGGCAAGACTGAGTGCCAATAAGTGAAAATGATACCGCTTGACTTTATCCATTGTGATTCTCCTCGTCAATTAAAAATTGATCAGTGTTCATGGTAAATTGTCTTCGATCCCATCTGTCAGGATCGAAGACCCTGAAGGTCCACGTTCCGGCGAATGGATCGTCTGCCTGGAGGCTTCGGTTACCCTTGCCGGCTCAGCCGGCCTGATCGCCGTTCTTTGCGGCGCGTCTTATGCCGGTTTTCCAGAAACATTCCCGAATAGCTTAGTCTTGCAACACAATACCACGATGAAGCGGGATGAGCAAGCGCGCTGCTCGTCCTGATGACTTCGCAAGTCTGGTCGCAGGGACATTGGTGCAGACCTTAGAGGACACTTCGGACGCTTCGGACGCCGCCTGTTTAAACATGGAATCATCCGACCCCTTCCGGTCTGCGAAGGACAGTTTGGCAGCTTGAATGAGTCTGGGATCCGGCAGCGGGCTGGCCCCGGGCCGGAGGACATGATCATAGCCAAGAGATTGAGACCCCCGCACCGGATGATCTCATCGTCTCATCCATGCGGGGGTCTGCCTGTTATTTCGTGCTTTTTTGTGAACTCAGTTCCTGCGCCATCAAAGGGAGACCGTGAACAGGACATCGCTTAAGGCTTTCACATCCCGGTCACAATCGATGTGGAGGTCCGTACCGCTCTCCTGGCCCGGTGCTGTCAGAAGGATCGGCGTAATAGGGTTGTATCCGCGCTGTCTGATCAGATCCAGATCCACCCGGACGATGGGGGTGCCGGCTTTGACCTGCTGTCCCTGTGCGGCCAGCAATTCGAAGCCTTCCCCGTTGAGTTCCACCGTATCGATGCCGATGTGGATGAGGATCTCCACGTGTTTGCCGATCTTCATGCCGAAGGCATGGCCGGTGGGGAAAAGCATGGTCAGTTCGCCGTCAGAGGGTGCGACGAACAGCCCGTCTTCAGGGATCACTGCGACACCGTCACCGATCATCTTCTGCGAAAACACCTCATCCGGTACCTGCGTCAGATCGACGCAGCGGCCGGAGACCGGCGCCATGATTTTTAAATCTTTGCTGAATAGTCCAAACATAATTTTCTCCTTCGTCATGCCTTCTACAGGGTGTCCTGGTTCGATATTTCCATGAAGTTTTAAGGGATTTACCGGTCTTCAGATCGCAAAGGATCTGTGGGATCGTCTTTCGGATGGCCATCGTTGCACTGCTTCTGTTCTTCGCAGTGATCTTCCACTCGGTGGTCTTCCACGCGGTGGTCTTCACCGGATGATCCGGGCATTTGAGGACTGGTTTGGGAATGCAACAGGCTCCACCTCATAATATATACCATTTGATCCATTTCGTTAAGCCGGTCGGGAACAAAAACTGAAAAACTTCATGCCGGTAGTGTATAATTGAAGTAATTGTAACAGCGCTGTAACCACTGGAGTTTCATTGTATCTTTTAATGAAATCATCACTGCGTGCGACTGGGGAGGCAATCAATGTACCGAATTCTGATTTGTGAAGATGAAGCCAGTATCAGGACTTTTTTAAAAATCAATTTTGAACGGAGCGGTTTTTCAGTTTACGAGACCGACACCGGCGAAGAAGCGGTCCGCATCGCCGGCCTGGAAAAACCGGATGTGGCGATCCTGGACGTCATGCTGCCGGGCATCGACGGCTTCGAAGTCCTGCGCCAGATCCGTGAGCAGAACACCAAGATCGGGATCATCATGCTGACGGCCCGCGGCCAGGACACCGATAAGATCGTCGGATTGAAAGGCGGTGCTGATGATTACATCATCAAGCCCTTCAATCCCACGGAACTGATCCTGCGGACCCAGGCGCTTCTGCGCCGGATCAATGAAAAACAGGACCACGAGGAGGAGAAGGTCATCCGCACCTTCTGCTTTGAGCTGGACAATTATTCTCAGACCATCACCAAGAACTCCGCCGAGATCGTTCTGACCCCCAAGGAATATCTGCTCATGAAAATATTCATGGAGAATCCAGGCAAAGCCTTTACCAGAGATGATCTGCTCAATCTGGTCTGGGGCTATGATTTCACCGGCGACCCGAAGATCGTGGATGTCAATGTCCGGCGGCTGCGCTCAAAGATCGAAGATGATCCCTCCGAGCCCAAATACATTGAGACCATCTGGGGAACAGGATACCGATGGAAAAAAGAGTGAAGCAAAGGAGCATCAGAGCCAGTTTCACCAAGAGCATCCTCCTGATCCTGGGTCTGACCTATATCCTCACCCTGGCAGTGCTGCTGAGCTTTGTCAGGGCATATTTTTATACGAACTTCTACAATACGCTGAAAAACCAGGTCCAGTATTCAGCGGACTATTACGAAGATAATATCT
This sequence comes from uncultured Clostridium sp., assembly GCA_964475185.1. GTDB lineage: Bacteria > Bacillota > Clostridia > Clostridiales > Clostridiaceae > JG1575. The sequence continues at coordinate 8,316 of CAYYVR010000017.1, forward strand.
CCTCCACCGGGACGCTCATCGAAAACCTGTATGCCGATCAGGACAGCTGGTGGCGCAGTGATGCGGCCCGGGTTCAGATCTATGACACGGACCCGACGCTTCTGCTGGACTCTCAGGCGCATCTTACGCCGCAGTCGGATCTCATCGATGTGGAGACAGCGCTCACCGGGATGGTGGAATACCATATTTTCAAAATCACTGAGACCGATGAGCATGTCATGAGTATCTCAGCGCCCCTGATCGCCACCGGAAAAGTCATCGGCGTCATCCGCTACATCGCATCGCTGGAACAGGTGGATCAGAATCTGCGCAACATCACCAGTCTCTTTTTCCTGATCGGCGGGATCATTACGGCAGTATCGGCGCTGATCGGCCTTTATATGGGCCGGAAAATGATCGATCCCATCACGGAACTGACGGAGACGGCCCGGCGAATGGCCAAGGGCCAGTATAACGTCAAAAGTCCGGTCATGAGCAATGATGAGATCGGGACGCTTTCCCAGACCTTTAATTACATGGCATCGGAGATCGCCAAAAAAGAGGAGCTGAAAAATGAATTCATCTCTTCGGTGTCTCACGAGCTGCGCACCCCTCTGACGGCCATCAAAGGCTGGGCGGTGACGCTGAATGATCCGGCCACCGATCCCGAACTTCTGGCCATGGGACTGGACATCATCGAAACGGAATCCGACCGTCTGAAAGCCATGGTCAATGAACTGCTTGATTTCTCCAGATTCTCGTCAGGGAAAATCGAAATGAAGCTGGACTGGGTGGACCCCGCTCAGCTGAAAAACTACATCGAATCCTTTGCCGAAGGGCGGAAAGAACGCGAACCCCGCGCCTTCAGCCTGATCATGGCAGATTCGGTGGAACCGTTCCTGGCAGATGAGAACCGGATCAAGCAGATCTTTGTCAATCTCATCGACAATGCCTTTAAATTCACCGAACCGGATGATTCGATCCAGGTGGAGATCACCCAGGATGATCATCATACCCATCTCATTGTCCGCGATACCGGGCTGGGCATTGCCCCTGAAGAGATCCCCAAGGTACGGGAGAAATTCTACAAAGGCAAACATTCCAAATCATCCAGCGGCATCGGTTTGTCCATCGTCAACGAAATCGCGCTCCTCCATGGCGGCACGATGACCATCGATTCTGTGGTGGGTCAGGGGACCATCATGGGGGTGACGATCCCAAGGGAGGTGCGAGATGCGAAGAAAATCAGGTAAGATCCATTGGATCCTGTGGCTGTTGGCTGCGATGATCTCTCTGGGGGGCTGCTCCTTTTCCAATACGGTGCTGGCCATCGACGAGACCATGCCCCGATCACCGAAACTGGAGCTGGCTCCCTACTGGATCTTTGAGTCAGCCTATTCCCTGGATCCCGACATCGAGGACATCGACGAAGATTACTTTAAGGGACTGGGTGCCTACCTGTCCAAAGATCGGATCATCATCGGGACAGACTCTGTGGAAAACCCCAATCTCAAAGCGATGCACATCAAAACCTATGAATATTTTCTGACCCGCTATAAAATTTCACCCATGGATGTCGGACTGACTGAAGAAACCATCGAATTGTACACGGTGACCGATGCCAAGGGATTCTCCGAACGTATCTACAAATTGACCGATGACCGGATCGCCATTGAACGCAACAATATCCTGCTTTTCTTTGACCGGACGGATCACCTGGAAAAAACCAATATCCAGGTCACCACCGATACCCTGGGCAATCCCGTCAAAAAGACACCCAGCAATGCCAATGGCGTCCTCATCGGCCTGCGCAGCCAGCGCAGGGAAGAAGACGGCGTGCCGGGCGCGTCGGAGTACCGGACACTTTGGATCACCCAGGCCAAAGATGGACCGCTTGAGATCTACCAGGTGGAGGATATCCTGTTTCCGCGCAATGTCTTCTACCGGATGAGCGTCGAGCGCCAGGAGAATATGGATGTCATTCGTGAAAACATCGTGATCCGGAATCTGGCGGATGGCTCTGAGGTCCGGGAGAACGCCCCCGGTGAGATGATGTCACGGCTCAGTGATATCACATTCATCTCCAATGATTATTTCAGCGTGATCTCCGGGGTCTATCCGGACCGCCGCATCGGCCCGCTGCAATATTACTCCACGCGAAACGTGGCAAATCCGGACTATGATCTGCGCATCGGGATCACGGACTTCTTCGGGCCCGAAGGCATCAATGTCATGGAATCAGCGGCCGAGATCGCTTTCTCCGGACTCAACTCCGCAGAGGCAGCGGGCCTGACTCAGCTCATGGAGAACTCTTTCATCCTCAAACGCTACAACGGCCGCTGGATCTACGAAGGCCGGATCAATGCAGCGGATCCGCAAAGCGAGAAACATCTCACCTATCCCATGAATTTTCGCGACAATTACCGCGTTTACCGCTATGACAGCCTGATGCCGCGCTGGAGTGAGATCCGCAGCCTGGTGCCGGACGCCAGGGATGCCGTCTCCTCTCCGGATCCCTTCTTCACAGTGGTCCGCACCAATTCCAGACTGCTGGTTTATCCCAGGATGGAAAACGGGGAACTGGGACCGGAGCCGCTGGCCGCTCTGGAACTGGATGATGAAGAGATCATCATGCATGAGTGGGCCCTGGGGAATTTTGTCAGTGAATGGAGCAAAGTTGTCCGGCAGCTCGGAGAGCCCGTCGAAAGCGGCAGCTGAAGCTCTACCGGGTTCAGGACGGGCAAAGACCAGACCGGATCAGAACAGATCAGAACAGAACAGATCAAAACAGGACAGACCGAAACACCAGGAATCGGATGACCGGCACACAGCAGCAAGGGCCGGAACCAGAAAATAAATCGACAGGAAACAAAAGCGTATGCAGCTAAACCATTTATTCATCGTCAACCCCAGATCCGGCAAAGGGCTGGGCGCAGTCATGGCCCGCCGGATCGGTCAGCTCTTTGTCAACATCCGGGAGAAATATCCGGACACGGTCTACCAGATCGTCATGACCGAATACCGCGGCCACGCCACCGAGATCGCGCGGGATTATTCCTCCCGGGGGACCTGGCGCATCTATGCCGTCGGCGGAGACGGGACCATCAATGAAGTGCTCAACGGCATGGCGGATTCAGACTCCAGCCTGGCCTGCGTGCCGGCCGGTACGGGCAATGATTTCATCCAGTATCTTGCCAAAGACTTCAGGCGGATGGATATCCTGAAGGAAACCATTCTGGGGGAGGAGCAGCTCATCGACGTGGGCATGGTCAATGAAAAATATTTTCTCAACATTGCCAGCATCGGATTTGATGCCAAAGTCAACTACAAAGCGGAGCTCTACAAAGGCAAACCGCTGATTTCGCCCATGGTGGCATACTTTGGCGGGATCCTCAGCAATCTGCGGGATCTGAGTCCCCTCCGGGTCACGATCCATCATGAAGAGCAGCAGCGCAGCGCCGATTTGTTCCTTCTGGCAGTATGCAACGGTCAGACCTATGGCGGAGGGTACCGCATCGCCCCGAAGGCGCTGATCAATGACGGACTCTTCGACATTGCTGAAGTGGCGCCCCTCACGCTGTCAAAACTGATCCGGTATCTCCCCAAACTCAGGAACGGGACCCACATCGGCCTGCCGGAGGTCCGCTATTACCAGACCGATCGCATCCATCTGACGGCGGCGGAAGAATTCGCAGTCAATCTGGATGGAGAAACGATTTTTTCTTCTGATGTGGATTTCAGACTGCGGGCGAAGAAGATCCGAATGGTTTTTCCGCGCAGCATCATTGACAGGATCCAGGAAGAATCCGCAGATCAAATATAATTCTTCATAGGTTCAACAAAGAATTTTAATATGTTTGTACTAAGATAGACATAGGACTCAAGCGAGGAGGAAGATCAAAATGAATGAAAAAGACAAATTCGATGAATTTGGCAACCGCGTGGAATATATCAAATCCGAAGCGAGCAGGGAAGTTTCCGATGCGGCGGAGGAACTTCGGGATGACATCAATGAGTTCAGGGACGAGGCCAGGAAAAAATTTGACCGGCTCCAGTTTGAAGGCAAGGCGGTCAAAGGCGGCATAAAAGCCGGGAAGGGCGCCCGCGGACTCCTTGAGTTTGCCGGCGACTCTCTGGGCCTATTGATCCTGAAAAATCAGGGCAGCAAGGATCTGGCCTACAAGATCATCAAAGGCGGACGAAGCCTTGGTGAGACTGCGGAAGACCTTGTTGGCAAGGCAATTCGCGAAGGCGGCAAGGTCGTGGGCCAGGCTGCGGAAACCGTCGATGTGGATAAACTCCGTGACAAAGCCGATGAGGTGAAAGATCAGGTCGCCAGAAAAATTTCTGAAACGGAGCTGCTTGAAAAAGTAAAACCCGATGAAATCAAAGCCAAACTGGAAGATGCGTTCCAGAAGGCGGGCGAAAAAGTCCGCGAAGTCAAATCCGATCTGATCGAAGATCCGGAAACGGCAGAAAAAAAACGGGCGGATCTGGAGGCGAAGATCGAAGCCTTTGAAAAACTCTACGAGGAAGAATCCATCGAGCGGGAGCTTCATTCCACGGAGGGCTACAAACCCGAAGAAGTCAAAGTGACGCGTGAAAAATACTAGACCAGAATCAGCGACCCGACAGCCCTTTGCCCTTCCGGTGAGGGGCTGTCTGCCGCAATGTGACGATCCCGGGAGCCGCATGGCATGATCCAGGCGGAAGGTCCCTGTGCCAAAGGTCTGTGCGCCAGAAGTTCCCTGCGGCAGAAGTCCGCTGTGGCTGTAGCAAATTACACCATTCTGTTTTACAATGATATTGACAGTAAATAAGCAAGTGGACATGCCGCAGGCGGGGTGTTCAAAAGGAGTTGTTGTATATGAACCGAATCATGGAAGTTGTACCGAATTACTCTGAAGGCCGTAATCCTGAAGTCGTTGAAAAAATCGTAAACTGCTTCAGAAATCGTGAAAACGTCAAACTTTTGGATTATTCATCCGATAAAGACCACAACCGCACCGTTGTCACCGTAGTGGGCGATCCTGAGGCCCTCAAGGCCCCTCTGCTGGATTCCGTCAAGGTTGCCCTGGAACACATCGACCTGACCAAACACACGGGAGAACACCCCAGGATGGGCGCCATGGATGTCTGTCCGTTTATCCCGATCAAAGGCATCTCCATGGATGAAGCGGTTCGTCTGGCCCAGGAAGTGGGCACGCTGATCGGCAACCTGGACATCCCGGTCTTCTTGTACGAAAAGGCTGCCTCTGCCCCGGGAAGAGAAAACCTCGCACAGGTCCGCAAAGGCCAGTTCGAAGGCATGCCGGACAAAATGAAGGATCCGGCCTGGCAGGCTGATTTTGGTCCCAAAGATGCACCCCATCCGACCTTCGGCTGTGTCGCAGTGGGCGCCAGAATGCCGCTGGTCGCATTCAACGTCAACCTCAATACCAACGACATGAATATCGCGGACTATATCGCCAAACGGGTCCGCCACATCGGCGGCGGTCTGCGCTTTGTCAAAGCCATGGGCGTTGAACTCAAGGAAAGAGGCATCGTTCAGATCTCAATGAACCTGACCGACTACACAAAAACATCCCTCTACCAGGCAGTTGAAATGGTTCGCTTTGAGGCAAACCGCTTCGGCGTCAGCGTAGTGGGCACGGAAGTCATCGGCCTGCTGCCAATGGCTGCACTGATCCAGTCGGCGGAATACTATATGGGCATCGAGAACTTCTCGATGGAACAGGTGCTTGAAACGCGCATCATGGAGTAGTCATGGCAAATTATATTTTTAAAAATGCTTCGGAGCTGGTGACCCCGCTGGGGACTTCGCTGAAAAAGGGCGAAGCCATGCGGGAACTTCAGTTCATCGAAAACGGCTGTGTGATCACCGAGGGTGACCGCATCAAAGCCGTGGGCGGCCCTGAGATCCTGGAGGGGATCGATGAGACCCGCTATGAAGTCATCGACTGCACCGGCAGAACGCTGATGCCCGGTCTGGTGGATTCCCACACCCACTTTATTTTCGGCGGGTACCGCGCGGAGGAATTCAACTGGCGGCTCAACGGAGAGTCCTATATCTCCATTATGGAACGGGGCGGCGGCATCGTCGCCACGACCCGGGCGACCCGTGAAACGAGCCTGGAAGAGTTTCTCGAGGTGGGCAGAAAACGGCTGAGATCCTTCGCCCATTTCGGCGTGGCCACCGTGGAAGGCAAGTCCGGCTACGGCCTGGACAAAGAAACGGAGCTGCGGCAGCTGGAAGCCATGGCACGGCTTCAGGAAGAAGGGGAATATATCCATATCGTTCCGACTTATATGGGACCCCATGAGATCCCGGCTGAGTACAAAGGCCGGGCGGATGAGTATCTGGACTTCTGCATCGGGGAAGTGATGCCGGAAGTCAAAGCCAGAGGCCTGGCCCGCTTCTGCGATATCTTTACCGAAAAGGGCGTGTTCGACATCGATCAGTCCAGACGGTTTCTCACCGCTGCCAGGGAAGCCGGCTTTGGCGTCCGGATGCATGCGGATGAACTGTTTGCAGGCTTTGGCGGTGCCGAGCTGGCCGGTGAACTGAAGGTCTCATCAGCCGATCATCTGCTCAAGATCTCCGACGAAGGGATCGAAGCCATGCGTGACGGCGATGTCTGCGGCACACTGCTGCCCCTGACTGCCTTCTCCATCAAAGCGGACTATGCACCGGCCCGCCGGATGATCGACAAGGGGATGGGCGTGGCCCTGGCAACGGATCTGAATCCCGGATCCTGCTATTCCGAATCGATCCCGCTGCTCATTGCCCTGTCCACCATCTACATGGGCATGCGCATGGAGGAAGTGGTGACGGCCCTGACCCTGAACGGCGCAGCCGCATTGGGTCTGGCAGAGGAAAAAGGCAGCCTGGAAGTCGGTAAAAAAGCCGATATTGCAGTATTTGACGTCCCCAATCATCAGTTCCTGACCTATCATTTCGGGGTCAACGAGTGTGTGTTCACGCTATCCGAGGGACGGGAAGTATACCGCAACCTGTAGGGGCTGATCACACTGACCGGCCGCAGCCGGTCTTTTGAAGAACAAAATGCCTGAGGAAAGAGGAATGACCATGGTATATGACGTAATCATCATTGGCGGCGGTCCCGCCGGAATGTATACGGCTCTGTCGCTGAGCGAAAAGGGCTATCACAATCTTCTGGTTCTTGATTTGAATGAGGAGCTGGGCGGGACCCTCAATGAAATCATCGAAGTGGACGGGTCCTACGAACTGGAAGGCTATACCGGCGTCGAAATGGCTGATGATCTCAAACGCAATCTCATCCTCCATGGCATCGATTATGAGAGCATGACGCATGTCCTTTCCGTTGAAAAGGATAAAACCATAAAAGTGCTGAGCCCTGAGAAAGGTCTGCGCTATCTCAAAGCCAGGACCGTTGTCTTTGCCACCGGCGCCAGGGAGCGGCCGCGGGGGATCCTTAATTTCACCACCAAGCGGACGTCCGGGATCTTCAGCGTCGGCACCGCACGCAAGTTCATCGTGGAACAGGGGTATCTTCCGGGCAACCGGGTGGTGATCTTCGGTTCTGACTGGACCGGGCTGTTCCTGGCAAAACTTCTGAAAATGGAGGGAGCCGATGAAGTGACCATTGTGGATCAGGTCCGCGAGCTCCATTTTCCCGATGAAGAGCTGGCTAAATTCCACGAGCTCTATCAGATCAAAACCGAACTTGGCTGCGTCATCCGCGAGATCCATGGAACCAACCGGATCACCGGAGTGACCATTGAGCGGACGGGCGGAAGGGAAGATGACCCGGATAAAACCAGGGAATTATCCTGTGATACGATCCTGCTGTCAGTGGGGATGACCCCTCAGCGGGAGCTGTTCAAAAAGTTCCGCCGGGACCCGGAAAGTCAGGGGGTGTTTGTCACCGGAAATGCTGACAAAGTGACCTTTGATCTTCGCGAACTAAGGCTGCGAGCCAATGAAACCGCGGAGAAAGTATCTGATTACCTGAACGGATTGGAACAGAAAAACCGATCTGCGTCACTTGAGGAACAGGCAGGTTCTCATTCAGGGTAACCAGCCGCCGCGTTGCAGATGATCGAACGCGTTGTAAATGATCGAACATGAAAGGGCAGCAGACGGATCCGTCTGCTGCCCTGATCCTTACGGAATGGTTTTTAAAGACTCATTGCCTGAACCTGCCTGGTCCTGTGAACCGTCCTGGTCCCGTGAACCTGCCTGGACTCGTGAACCTGCCTGGTCCTGTGCCGGCGGATCGGAGACGGCATGGGCGGTTCTATCTGCCCGGCGGATACAGTGCCAGGAAGCGTGGACCTGTCATGACATAATGGTGACGGTCGACAAACCCTTTTTCCGAAGGGAAAACATTTTTTTCGATGCCGCTGGGGGAGAATCCGACTTTTTCAAGGCAATGCCGGGCAGCCAGATTTGAAGACAGGGTGTCGATGAGGACTTTGTGCATTCCCAGCGACAGGAACGCATAGCGCAGAGCCATGATCAGCGCACAGGATCCGATTCCCCGGCTGCGGTCTGATTTCTGAGCAATGCCCATCGTCATGGTGCAGGAACCCCGGTTCAGATCGATGGTGGCCAGGACGACCTGACCGACCAGACGGCTTTCTTCCATGATGGCAAAGCCGATGACGGTCTCAGGCGTCAGCGGATGGTCCAGCGGGCTCGCCGGCGGCGCCATGGATCCATCGGAGGGGAGAGCGTTTGTGAAGCGGAAATCCGTTCCGTCACTGATCCGGTCCAGCGTACTGATGTCGGCTGCTTTTAAAGCCCGAAGGCAGATCGTTGCACATATTTTTTCCATAGCCCGTATCCTAATACAGTTTTTTGAAGCATTTTCTGCAGATGATGGTTTTCCCGCCATCGGCTTTCATGAAGCTGCCCCTGGCAACGGGTTTTCTGCAGAGGCTGCAGACCAGGGTCCCATCATCTGCCGGGGCAGCGCCTCTGGCCCCTGCAGGGTTCGACCTGGTGGTTGACTGATTCTTTTCCTTCTTTTCCAGCGCCGATTTGATCTTAACAAGATCCGACGCCCGGTAGCCTTTATTCACCGGCAGTCCAAGAGATTTCTTATTGGTCGGCGGTTCATAGAGGATCGGATCCTCACAGCCGTCATGACGCCGGATCTCATAGGACATCCTGAAAACTGATTCCGCAAAGAGCTCCAGTTCGAATCGGGGCTCCACCTTGTCATAGTACTCCTCGATGATCAGACGGCGGATCTGCGCATCATTGACGATGAGTCCGGATTTTTCGATGCCGTCAAAAATGCTTTTGGTGATGTTGTTGGTGTCCGGATGACGTTTTTCGCTTTTATAGTAGACCCGCAGGACTGCGATGAGGCTCTCCTTCAGCGTGATCCCGGGGTTCTGGGCTCTGGCATCGATGGAGATCTGCTCTTCATAGTTCGAAAACCGGTCATGATAGGTGCCCGAGTTTTCGGGCAGGATGGCACGGCCGCTGGCATTGTGCATTTTAAAATTGGACTTGGTAATGGGCGATCCCATCACCACGACCTTGGCATAGTCTGTCATGGTGTCACCTTTTCAATGGGGGCGATCAATAGTATAATAATAAACTTGCAGGGAGTTTTAATATTTTGTTGCTATGATTATATCATGAACGGATCCCGGGCAGGTCATACAACCCTCGGATTCCTGCAAGATGGCGATCCAGACCCTGCCCGGGCCGGGACCAGGATGAAACGGGGAGCCGCAGTTCCTGTAAAACCGCAAAGGATCAGACCGGCAGACCTGCCCTTAAAAGCACAGTCCTTGTGGCCCTGTGGCCCCCCTGAGCCGGCGAGATCTCAGGGGGCCTGTGCGAGGGGCAGGGATCCGGGGAACCCAGTCAGTCATAAGGGCTGCAGCGCAAGATCAAAATCAAAAACCTCAAAACGTATAGTACAGAATTCACCGGCGTTTCCCGGATCTGGCTTCGCAAATGAAGTTGAACCATTCTAACAGATCCTGAGAGGAGAACGCAATATAAAGGAGAAACCGCCCATGGAAAAAGAGCACCTGATCCTGGGGATCGAAACCAGTTGTGACGAGACTGCGGCCAGCGTCGTGAAAAACGGCCGCATCATCCTTTCCAATATCATATCTTCTCAGATCCCGCTGCACCGAAAATTCGGCGGTGTGGTGCCGGAAATGGCTTCCCGCAAACATACTGAGAACATCACCGGCGTGGTCGATATGGCCCTCATGGAAGCCGGGGTCAAACTGAGTGACCTCACCGGGATCGCAGTGACCCGGGGTCCGGGACTCGTCGGCGCGCTTTTGGTGGGTCTTCAGTACGCCAAAGGCCTGGCCTTTGCAGCCGGGAAGCCTCTGATCGCAGTCAATCATATCGAAGGGCACATCAGTGCCAACTACATCCAGCACCCTGATCTGAAACCGCCCTTTGTGAGCCTGGTGGTTTCAGGCGGACACACCTTCATCGTTGAGGTCCGGGATTACAGGGATTATCAGGTCATCGCCAAAACCCGGGATGATGCGGTGGGGGAAGCCTTCGACAAAGTCGCCCGGGCACTCTCCCTTCCCTATCCGGGCGGACCGCAGATCGATCAGCTGGCCAGAGACGGCAATGAAGATGCGATCCATTTCTCCAGGCCCAGATTCCATGAAGAGACCCTGGATTTTTCGTTCTCGGGCATCAAGTCTGCCGTTCTGAACTACCTGAACAGTCAGGCTCAGAAAGAGGAGCCCATCGACCGGGCCGACGTGGCCGCTTCATTCCAGAAAGCCGTGATCTCCAACCTCGTCGACCATGTCATGATCGTGGCCCGGACCCGCGGGTATGATAAAATCGCAGTGGCCGGAGGGGTAGCCTCCAACAGTTATCTGCGCCGCAATCTCATCGAGGCTGGCAGAGCGCAGCAGATCGAGATCCTTTTCCCGGATCCGGTCCTGTGTACGGACAATGCGGCCATGATCGCCAGTGCAGGATACTACCAGTATCTCTCCGGCGATGTGTCTTCTCTGGCGGTGAATGCAGAGCCTTCCCTGGGACTGAGTCTTGTTTAGGGCAGTGACAAAATAGTGAACCCAAATCCGCTGCGGTTAACCAAAATGACACCAGTGAGGGGCGTAACTGAGATATGATTGACTATATGAGATCATGAGGATTCAACAAGGAGGGATGGACCATGTCACAATCAGATAACAGACCAGATGGCCCGGATCAGATCCAGGCCCCGGAAAAAGGATCCGTCAGACGATCCGGATCCTCCAGATTCATCCTTCAGCTGATCCCTGCGATCATCACAGGCTTTCTGGGGATGGTCATCGGCATGAGCCTGGCCATCTTCATTCTTCCCAATACATCCTTTTTCTCCTCCTCGGCATTGGGCCAGTACATTGAGGACCGGTCCAATCAGGCCGCCGCGGAAATGTCCAAGGGTGTCATGGGGGATGTCCAAAAGCAGATCGCAGCCGTTCAGCAGCAGAAGGATATCATCGCAGAAGCCAGTGATGTCCCCAACATGACGGTGTCGGAGATCGTGGATCAGTACCACACCTCAGTGGTCACCATCGTCACTTCGATCAGTGATCCGGAAGATGAGGAAGAGACCCGCCAGTTCATCGGCACGGGATTCATCCTGAACCGGGAGGGAATGATCGCCACCAATCAGCATGTCATCGGCGGAGCGGATTCCATTACAGTGATCCTTTCAGACGGCCGTGAAATGCCGGCCCGGGAAATCAATTCGGATCGCGACACCGATCTGGCCATTATCCGGATCGATGACCGGACCATGCTGCCGGGCATCGTCACCATGGGCGATTCAAACGGCATCAAAGTCGGAGAACAGGTAGTTGCCATCGGCAGTCCGGTTTCTCGTAATTTCGCCGGCACCGTCACAAGCGGCATTATATCCGGCAAAGACCGCACGGTCTACATCGGCGATTCCGTGATCAATTACCTGCAGACCGATGCGGCCATCAATGAGGGCAACTCCGGGGGACCGCTGTTCAACGCCAAAGGGGAAGTCATCGGGATCAATACGGCAAAAATGTCAGACGATGTTCAGGGGATCGGTTTCGCCATTCCCATCAATGTCCTCCAGGAAAAACTGACGTTCCTTTCCCAGGTGCCTTTATACACCGGCTTTACGGCCAAGGATCTGAACCCGGAAGCCATGGAGGCCCTCAACATCAGCAACGGGATCGTCGTCATCGCAGTGGACAAGGGATCACCGGCCGATCTGGCAGGGCTCCAGGAAAAAGACATCATCCTGAAGTTTGACGGTCAGGAGATCCTGAAGACCAGTGAGATGAATGAACTGAGAGAACGCCACGATGTGGATGATGTCATCCCCGTTGAAGTGAAGCGGGGCAATGATATCTTCGAAGTATTGCTGAAAATTTCCGGACGGCCGTGATCCGCTGCAGAAATCGGCGGGTTGATCCTCCGGATCCTGTCATACGAAACAAACATGAGCCCCGGGGCCAGTGCGATTTCACCGCACTGGCCCCGGGGCTTTCTCTGCCTTGGATCTGTATGATAAAGAGTCGGGGAGTCAGGGAATCGAAAGTCGGGGAACCGGGGACACCAGGACACGAGAAAAAGAGAAAACGGTGATGAGCGGACGATGCAGAGAAAGGATCTGAGGATCAGAAAGGAAAAGCGTCGAAAATCGTTGCCTTTCAACACTTTTATAGGATCATTAAGTGTGGGGGGGCGCTTTGTCCATGCCCCAGCGGATCTGATCCGGACAGAAGCCACCTGCTTATCTGAAATGCCTTCCCGGTCACTGTGTGCGATAAACCGGTGAAAGATCACTGTTCCTTGTGCCGGACGCCTATTTTGGTGATCCGTTTGCCAGCCATTTCCAGGATCGTGAAGATGTGATCCTCATAGTCCAGTGATTCGCCGATCTTGGGCAGATAACCCAGTTCATAGATGATGTAGCCGGCAATGGTATCAAATTTATCCCCCGTGATCCGAAGACCGATCTCTTCATTGACATCAGTGATCCGGGTGCTCCCGCCGAGGATGAAGCCGCCATCATCCGCCACGATGAACTCCAGGCCTGCATGATCCGAGGATTCCTCCAGTGCACCGAAAATCTCCTCAATGAGATCCTCCATCGTCACAATCCCCACCGTCCCGCCATATTCGTCCAGAACAATGGCCAGACTCATATGGTTTTTCCGCATTTCCTGAAACAGCTCCCGCACCTTGATGAATTCATAGGTGAAAAAGGGCGGTGTCATATAGTCGTGGAGGTCATCTGAGGTTCCGTCCACATTGGAAAAAGCCAGATTTTTGATGTTGATGACCCCGGTGATGTGATCGATGTTGTCCGTATAGACCGGGATTTTGGAGTACCGCTGGGAGCGGAACGTTTCTCTGAGGTCTGTGAGGGATGCACGATCTTCGATGGCAACCATATCCGTCCGCGGCGTCATGATGGCACGGATGGGCAGATCGCCGAATTCAAGGACATTGTAGATCATTTTCTTTTCATCGCCTTCCAGGATGCCTTCCTCATGACTGAAGTCCACCATGGAGCGCAGTTCTTCGGTGGTGATGATGCTTTTCTTCTTTTCATGGCCGCCTCCGGTCAGGCGGATGAGAAAATTGGTGAGGTACAGCAGCATAATGACGATGGGATGGGTCACGGTGATCAGAAACCGAATGATCCCTGCAATGGCCAGCGAGAATTTCTCGGCATGCGTGACGGCCCAGGATTTTGGCGTGATCTCCCCAAAAATAAGAACGAGCAAAGTCATCACGCCGGTGGCGATGCCGACCCCGGCGCTGCCCCACAGTTCCATGGCCAGGGATGTGGCCAGGGCCGATGCGCCGATGTTGACGATGTTATTGCCGACCAGTATCGCCCCCAGCATTCGGTTGGGATCATCCAGCAGTTTCATGACTTTCCGGGCATTGGGGACATCTTCTTTGACCAGATGCCGAAAATGCAGTTTGCTGACAGATGTCAGGGCAGTTTCCGAAGCGGAAAAAAATGATGACAGACCGATCATGAAAACCAGCATTGCCAGCTGCCATATTTGGTGTTGTTCCATGGGGTGACCTCCGATATATTCTGGCTGAAACGTGCAGTTCAGCAAATTTCCGGATCGTTCAGCTCATACTTCACGCCGCCTCCCGGCTTACGTTGCCTCCGGGCTCACGCCGCCGATGTCGGTGAAGGGAAACAGACGAAGAGAGCATTGTCTTTTGATCCATTAACGAAATTATACTATAGATCCGCAAATTTCCGTCTGTCCACCGGAAAAACACTGTAAAACGGGACAAACGGAAACAAAAGAAATAGAGGGAACAAAGGGAACAAAGGGAACAAAGGGAACAAAGGGTTCAGGCCGATCCTGCTGAAGCTGACGGGTCAAAGGGAAGGATTGGCCCGGGGAGCATTCAGAATCATTTCGAGAGGATGGGATTTTCAGGGGGGAAGATTCTGCTTAAGAGCCTGATGAAGCGTCGGATGAAGAAACAGAAAAAAATTAGGGGACGGTACTTGAATTTTATAAAAGGTGCTGTTATACTAAGCTTGTGAATCAAACAGGGACAAAAAATGGCATGTCCCGGCGTTATTTAAAATAATGAAAGCGTTCAAAACAAAGGAGAAAAGATTTATGGAAAAAATGTTTAATGATGAAATCAGAGGACAGCTGAAAGAAATTTTCGGGGAAATGAAAAACCCTGTTCATATTGAGTTCTTTACAGAAGAAGGTGCCCAGGCTGCACAGGAAGTTGAAGGGTTCCTCAATGAGATCGCTGAGATCAGCGAGAAGATCGCCGTTACGGTAAACCACCTTCCCGAAGCTGCTGAAAAAGCAGGCCGTCTTGGCGTCGTCCGGACACCGGGATTCGTCGTCCTTGATTCCGAAGACCAGGATCACGGCGTTCAGTTCTACGGACTGCCCGGCGGTCACGAGATCAACTCCTTCATCTATGCCCTGATGGCAGTATCCGGCGGAAAAGAAGAGCTTCCCGAGGAACTCATCGAAGAGCTGAAGAACTTCGAGAAAGACATCAACATCAAGGTATTTGTTACCTTATCCTGCCCGCACTGTCCGGGCGCCGTTTCCAAAGCCCACCGGCTGGCCCTGGAAAATCCGCGCATCAAGGCGGAGATGATCGATGCGAACCTGTTCCCGGAACTGTCCCAGGAACATAACGTGTCCTCTGTTCCGAAGATCGTCTTCAACAACGGACGGGACCTCATCGGCAATCAGCCCGTTGAATCCTTCATGAACATGCTGAGAGAAACTCAGAACTAAGGCTCTCCCCCTGTATAAAATGGCACCCTGGCCCGAAACCTGCAATGGTTTCGGGCCAGGGTGTTTTTCAGTGGGGTTGATTTTCGGGGACGCTTCCGGATCGCCCTTTCCGGATCCTCCGGCGCAGGTCCATTGCTCCGGAAGCGCCTGAAGGATGCATTTTCGTACCGATCGCAGGGCTCCAGTGGCTTTGGATCATTCTTTCTCAGTGGCGGCCAGAAGTTCTTCCCATTCGGTCATCAGATCATGGATGCGCGCTTGTGTGGTCTTGATCTCCAGATTGACCTGTTTCATCCGATCCGGGTCCATGAAGACCCCGGGATCGGCGAGACTGTCGGTGAGTTCCTGCAAACGGGCTTCCAGGGTCTCCACAGCTTCTTCCACTTCACGAAGCCGGATCCTTGCTTTGCGTTCTTCACGCTGGTTGATCTTCCGCCGTGAGCGATCCGCCCCGGAGGCGGTCTCTTCCTTTTTCTCCTGATGGACTTTTTCCGGCTGATCTCGTTTTTCAGCATAGTAGCTGTAGTTGCCCAGATATTCCTTCATGGTGTCGGCTCTCAGTTCATAGATCCTGTGAATGACTTTGTTGAGGAAATAGCGGTCATGGGAAATAACGAATAATGTGCCGTCATAATCCATGAGGGAATCCTCCAGCGCTTCCCGGGAAGGGATGTCCAGATGATTTGTGGGTTCATCCAGCAGCAGGAAATTATCTTCGCGGAGCATCAGCTTCAGAAGATTGATCCGGCATTTTTCTCCGCCGGAGAGGAGGCGGACCTCCTTGAAGACATCATCTCCCCGGAACAGATAGGTTCCCAGCGCAGTCCGCAGTTCGGTGGTGGTCAGCTCCGGAAAATCATCCCAGACTTCATCCATCACGGTCTTATTCGGATCAAGGTTGGCCTGTTCCTGGTCATAATATCCCAGGGAAACGTTGCGGCCCAAAACGGTGTAGCCTTCATCGGGTGTGATCCGCTGGCGGATGATGTTGAAAAGAGTGGTTTTGCCCCGGCCGTTGTCTCCGATCAGGGCGATCTTATCCCCTTTTTTGATCATGAAACTGATGTCGGAGAACAGCGTCCGGTCATCGAAGGATTTGGTCAGCCCCACGGCCGTCAGTACATCGTTGCCAGACTCATAGCCGGCTTTGAACTGGATGCCGGCGGCGCGGCCTTCCTTCTTCGGCGCTTCGATCCGCTCGATCTTGTTGAGTTTTTTCTGCCGGGATTCGGCGGCGCGGATGGATTTCTCGCGGTTGAACTGCTTGTATTTTTCAATGATGGCTTCCTGCCGTTTGATTTCGTCCTGCTGTGCGGACCAGGCTTTCAGGCGGACCTCATAATCTTTTTTATGCAGTTCGAGGTAGCCGGTGTAGGAGGCGTTATAGGTCAGCACTTCACCGTGGAGCATCAGATACGTATGATCGGTGACCGCATCCAGGAAATACCGGTCATGGGAAATAACCAGGAGAGTGCCTTTGTAGCCTTTCAGGAATTCTTCCAGCCATTCGGTGGCCGCCAGATCCAGGTGATTGGTGGGCTCATCCATCAGGATGATGGATGGTTCACTCAGGAGCAGTTTGGCCAGTGCCACCCTGGTTTTTTCTCCGCCCGAGAGGACTGCGATGGATTTCTGCCAGTCTTTTTCAGGGATCCCCAGGCCCGTCAGGACCCGGTTCATCTGCGCGCGGAACGTCTGACCGCCCCGGACTGAATACAGATCCTGGAGCGTGGCGTAGCTGTTCTGGATCTCCTCATGCCACTGGCGGTTCTCATCAGTCCATTCGGTGGCCATGTCGCCCTCCAGGGCGGCCAGTTTCGATTCCATATCCAGCAGATCCTGGAATACCCGTATGGTCTCTTCGTAGATGGTGTTATCCGACACCAGGTCCAGATTCTGCGCAAGGTAGCCCAGGGTGGCATTGCGGTCGACATAATACTCGCCCTCATCGGGCTGGATCTGACGGGTCAGGATCTTGAACAGCGTGGATTTGCCCACTCCGTTGGCTCCGATCAGAGCGACTTTATCGCCTTCGTTGATGGTAAAGGATATATGTTTCAGGATCACATCGGTCCCGTATTCTTTTTTGATTTCTTTGCACGACAATGCAATCATGATAAATTCCTCCGATTTTGACTACATTATTATAGCATGACTGCCCTTTATATTTTCAGTGGAAGTCGTCATATCCGTTATTTG
>CAYYVR010000018.1:0-9959 GCA_964475185.1 uncultured Clostridium sp.
ACGGAGAGGGGGACCAGGGACATACTGCCCGCCCCCCGAGGGAAAAAAGAAAGTCTGATGGCGGTCAGAGAAAATCGCAGGAGAGTGAATCCGCCGGCGATGGTCCCCTGACGAGACCATCGAGGGATCAGGAGAAGATCAAATCCGCCGGCAGGGACCAGCGAAGGACCCGGGATCAGGAACCGCGCAGAAAGCGGGAGGGTGACCGGAGGAAACCGCAGGATGCGGAAGCGGCGGATGCCGTGGACAGCAAGGCGTCCACGGCTGCTCCCGGCACTGCGCAGGCACCTCAGCAGCATCAAACTTCAACGTCACCGAAGGAGCCGTCAAATGCGCCGCAGCAGGGACCAACGGCCCCAGATGCCCACGGCGCCATCATAGAATAAAACGAAGGCTCCGGATGAAAATCCGGAGCCTTCGTTTTATAAAAGGGGCCACCGGGCGGATTGCAGGGGCAGGCGATCCGGCACCGGGTTTTTAATCGAATCTTAATCCTGAGTCGGCTGATCGGAATTGATTTTGAGTTGGTTTCAGTGTATACTAAAAGTAACTCTCAGAACGTACGTCCTTATTTTAAACACTCATCCTGTGGGTGTTTATTAAATTTTCGGACGAAACTGTGAATAATCGGGGGTCAGAATCCGTCCCATGGCCGGACGGCTATAATATACAGTAGAAGCAAATCAGGCAATCAGGCAAATCAGTCAGCCGGAACCATCAGGCTGACGGGGCCATGGGTTTGCCAGGGAAGTGAATCAAGGGGGTGTTTACGCTGGAGAATAATCTGTTCAGCCAAATGGAGGGCTCATCGACGGGGAAAGTCTGTCCCCGCTGCGGTGCTACCTTTTCTGAATTCAAACGGACCAGTCTGGTGGGTTGTCCGGTATGTTACCGGTTTTTCAGGGATCAGCTGATCCCGTCCATCCGCAAGGTCCAGTTCACCCTGCAGCACGAAGGCAAATTTCCGGCCTCCACTTCAGAGGAGTCCCGCTCGCGGCGGCGGATCAGCCTGCTGCGTCAGGATCTGTCAGAAGCAGTCCTGATCGAAGATTTTGAGCGGGCGGCCGAGCTGCGCGATGAGATCAATGAGCTGGTGAAGCTCCTGGATCAGGAGGTGACCCATGACCGATAAGAACAAACTCAAGATCACGTCGAGGATCCGGCTGGCCCGGAACATCGATGTCTACAATTTTCCCCATAAGCTCAACGCTTCCGAGGCCCGGGAGCTGGTCAGCAGTGTCGAGGAGGCATTCTTTGTCTCCAAACCTCTGGCCGAGGCGTTCAGGTCCAGGCATCTGTGGGAGGAGAAGGGACTGCATCTTCTCTCCTGGTTCGAAAAGCATCTGGTATCCTCCAAGCTCATCGACAATGCTGACATCGGGGCCTTCATCAGCAACCGGGCTGAAGATGTCTCCATCATGATCAATGAGGAGGATCATCTGCGTCTCCAGACCATGTCTGCCCACAAAAGCCTGGATGAACTGTATGCGGAGGCGGATCAGCTGGACTCGGTCCTGGAAGAAAAACTCAGCTGGGCCTTTGACAATCAGCTGGGCTATCTTACGGCCTGTCCCACCAATCTGGGTACCGCCCTGCGGGCCTCGGTGATGGTCCATCTGCCGGCACTGACCGTGTTGGACCGCATCGGGCTCATCGCGCAGAAACTGGCCCAGATGGGCATGACCATCCGCGGGATCTACGGGGAAGGCTCCCAGGCGGAGGGCTGCATATATCAGATCTCCAATGAAGTGACGCTGGGGATCTCGGAAGAATTCATCCTGAAAAACATTCAGGAAACCATCGATTCCATCCTGGCCATGGAGGCAGCCGAACAGAACAAGCTGCTCAGCGCCAAGGGGGATGAAACCAGAGATAGTATTTACCGCTCCATCGGGATCCTGTCCCATGCGCGCATGATGAGTTCGGGCGAGGCACTGAAGCTTCTCTCCACGGTCCGGCTGGGCATCGAATCGGAGGTCGTCTCCGAATTGACCACGGCGGATGTAGACGAAATGATCATCCATGTGCAGACTGGCAATCTCCATCGCCAGCTCGGTCTCACCGAACTGATGCCGGAGAAGGACCGGGACCTGCTGCGGGCGACTGTGATAAGAAATGAAATGAAAAGGAGGCTGTCCTGAATATGTTAGACAGACTGACAGAACGTGCAAAAACCGCACTGATGAAAGCCCAGGAAATGTCCCGGGAAATGGGCCATGGCTATATCGGCTCAGAACATGTACTCTACGGTGTCGCCGCGGTGGAGGGGCTGACCAGAGATCTTCTGGCCGGACCCGGTATCACCAGTGACATGGTTTATCAATACATCAAACAGCATGTGGGCCGGCGGACCACCGTCTCCAACATGCCCCTCAATGCCATCGCCATGACGCCCCGGACCAAGCGGCTCCTGGACGGATCCCTGGAGATCGCCAACAGCATGGGCCACAGCTATGTGGGCCCCGAACACATTCTGCTGGCGCTTCTGATGGAACAGGAAGGTATCGCCTTCCAGATCCTGGTGTCCGCCGGGGTCAATGTGGAGACCCTGCGCAATGATCTGATCAACGGCCTGTCGGCCGGATCAGAGGACGAGTCGGCTGCGGGCAGCGGCCCGGCCGGCACCGGGGCGACCCGGCTGCTGGATCAGTACGGCCGCGATCTGACCCGCATGGCAAAGGATTCCCAGCTGGATCCCGTCATCGGCCGCAGTGAGGAAATGGAACGGATCCTTGAGATCCTCTCCCGGCGCATCAAGAACAATCCCGTCCTCATCGGCGAGCCCGGGGTGGGTAAAACGGCAGTGGTGGAGGGTCTGGCCCAGCGCATCGTCCAGGGCAATATCCCGGAGCTGCTGCAGGATAAGCGGGTCGTTACTCTGGATATGAGCTCCATGCTCGCCGGGGCCAAGTACCGCGGAGAATTCGAGGAACGTCTGAAAAACGTCATGGAAGAAGTCCGCAGCGCCGGCAATGTGATCCTGTTCATCGATGAGATCCATACCATCATCGGCGCCGGTGCATCCGAAGGCGCCATCGATGCGTCCAATATCCTGAAACCGGCCCTGGCCAGGGGCGAGATCCAGGCCATCGGCGCCACCACCATCGATGAATACCGCAAGCACTTTGAAAAAGACGCGGCCCTGGAGCGTCGCTTCCAGCCGGTGACGGTGGGCGAACCCAGTGCCGAGGAAGCCCTGCAGATCCTGAAGGGGCTGCGGGATAAATACGAAGCCCATCACCGGGTGAAGATCCTCGACGAAGCCCTGGAGGCTGCCGTCAATCTGTCGTCCCGCTACATCCTGGACCGCTTTCTGCCGGACAAGGCCGTGGATCTCATGGATGAGGCGGCCGCCCGGGTACGCATCCAGAATCTCACGGCGCCGCCGGACATTAAGGAGCTGGAGGACGAACTCAAAGCCGTGACCCGGGAGAAAGACGAGGCCGTCAACATCCAGGCCTTTGAAAAAGCCATTGAACTCAGGGACCGGGAGAAGGACCTGAAGCAGAAGCTCAAGGAAATGAAGGGCACCTGGAAATCCGGGGCCGGCCCTTCCTCCATGCTCACCGTGGATGCCGAGGACATCGCCCACGTCGTGGCCCGCTGGACCAAGATCCCGGTGCAGCGGCTCACTGAATCCGAGAGCCACAAGCTGCTGAAACTGGAAGAGATGCTCCATGAGCGGGTGGTGGGCCAGGATGAAGCCATCAGCTCCATTGCCCGCGCCGTCCGCCGGGCCCGGGTGGGTCTCAAGGATCCCAAACGGCCCATCGGATCCTTCATCTTCCTGGGACCCACCGGTGTCGGCAAGACGGAAGTATCCAAGGCACTGGCCGAAGTCATGTTCGGCGATGAAAAAAACATGGTGCGCATCGACATGTCCGAATACATGGAAAAACATACCGTATCCCGTCTGGTGGGATCACCTCCGGGTTATGTTGGATACGATGAAGGCGGTCAGCTCACCGAAGCCGTGCGCCGAAACCCCTACAGCGTGGTCCTCTTCGATGAGATCGAAAAAGCCCATCCCGATGTCTTCAACATCCTGCTCCAGATTTTGGAGGATGGACGGCTCACCGACGGCAAGGGCAAAACGGTGGATTTCAAAAACACCATTGTCATCATGACCTCCAACGTGGGCGCCAACCTGCTCAAAAAAGAGCGGACCATCGGCTTTGCCCTGGGTGAGAACGCCGCCATGGATGAATACAACAAGATGAAGGAAAATGTCATGGGCGAACTCAAGCGGAACTTCCGTCCGGAATTCCTCAACCGCATCGATGACATCATCGTCTTCCACTCACTGAAGACCGAAGACTTAAAACACATCGTCCGGCTGATGACCGGTCAGGTGGCCAAACGCATCGAGGACGCAGAAATCTATCTGACCTTCACCGATGAGGCCATCCTGCATTTGTCAGAGCGGGGGACCGACATGGCATTCGGTGCCCGGCCCCTGCGCCGTGAGATTACCAAGAGCGTCGAAGACGCCCTCTCCGAGGAGATCCTGCGCGGCAAGATCCAAAAGGGCGATGAGATCGAGGTGAAAATGGACGGCGAGACCTTAAGTTTCAAAAAGACCGGAGAACGGCCCCTGAAACTGCGGGAAGAACGCATGGCCGCCTTCGAACTGGAAGATCAGGAAGATCAGGAAGAAGCCAGCCGGGAAGAATGATCCCCGCCGGCGGCGGAGGGAGCTTCTTTGAACCCCATCCGCCCAATTGATCAGTCACAGGCTGTCCTGCCGTTTGCGGGGCAGTCTGATTTTTTTGAAAGTCCGGGGATGATGACTTGACAGTTAGCCGCGTGCAGCCTTTTCGAAACGGAGTCTGGCATGTAGAATGGAGTTGAAACCGGATTGTTAATTATTTACCTTATAGTTGTTCTAAAATAATCTGGGTTTAATCCTGGTGAGATACGATGACGTTGGACCGGGAAAAAAAGAAGAAAGCGGCAGGGCTAAAAAAATGCAGAGAGTAACACAGCGGCTGAAGAAAAGAGAAATATGTCCCATTCGTACAGTGATCACGATCTCACTGTACTTTAAGTCGTTGTACGTGCTGCTGACCCTGTATCCGGTATCGGTCCTGACCTTTTTATACAGCCTGGTGGCCTTTGTCCCCATCCTCTTTTTCACCTCGGTCTCGCATCTGTTCCGGGATAAGATCAGCCGCAATGTCCTCCTGATCGTCCATTCGGTGATCTCCTTCCTGTTGTTTGCCGATGTGCTCTATTTCAGGGGCTTCGGTCATCTCATCAATTTCTATATGATCTTTGCCCGCGGGATTTCCGACGGCATGGGCGCCAGTGTCCTGTCGCTGATCCGGCCCCTGGATCTGATGCTGCTCATTGATTTGCCGATCCTCATCTATTTCTGCACGAAATACAAAATCGTGCTGCTCCGTCCCAGAGTGCGCGTGTTTCTGGCGGTTTCAGTCCTCAGCGGGCTCATCATGCTGACGGGGATCCGGCAGCTGGAATATCATAAAGTGCTGGGGGATCTGAAAAACATTCCGCTCTTCATGTCACCGCTGGGCAGCCATGTCTACGATCTTTACCGCCAGTCCAGGGAACGAAACTTTGTCATCGGCCCCGAAGAGATCCAGAAGATCGGGCAGTGGCATGAGGACAATCAGAAGTTTCAGGAGCCATCTCCCCGGTATGCCGGTCTGGACGGGATCCTGGCCGGGAAAAATCTCATCATCATTCAGTTTGAATCGCTGGAAAACTTTGTCATCGGCCGGGAGTTTTACGGTCAGGAGATCACGCCCAATATCAACCGCCTCCTGGACCGCAGTCTGTATTTCAGCAGTGTCATGGAACAGGTCAAAGACGGCAACAGCTCCGATGCGGAACTGCTCTTCAACACATCCCTGTACCCCATTCAGAAAGGCAGCGCGTTCCTGCGGTTCGGGGACAATGAGTACAACTCCCTGCCGCGGATCCTGGATCGCCAGGGTTACACATCCATCGTGCTCCATGGCGATGACCGCGAGTTCTGGAACCGCCATACGGTGTTCCCAAACCTTGGGTTTGACCGCTACATCGATGAGACACAGTTTGCCAGCCAGGAGGATGTCGGATTGGGGATCCTGGATGAGCATCTCTTCGATCAGGCGCTTCTGGAGATGAAAACCCTGGCGGAGCCCTTCAATACCTATCTCATCACCGTCACATCCCACATGCCCTTCAACATGCCCAAAGCCTACGAAAAACTGGTGTTCCCCGTGGACGACACCTCAACGGATTATCTGCAGAGCATCCATTATGTCGATGAGGCCTTCGGTGAATTTTATCAGGAGCTGAACCGGGAAGGCATCCTGGAAGACGCCGTCATCGTCATTTACGGCGATCATGAAGGGGTCCATAAGTATTATGAGACCGACCTCCCCGACAATGAGCGGGAAATTCCCTTCATCATCCATGCCCCGGGGATCCGCGGCATGGAGATCGCAAAGCCCGCCGGGCAGATCGACATGATGCCGACGCTGCTGTACCTGTTGGGCGTGGACCGCGGCGAATATGCCCATACCATCATGGGCAGGAACCTGTTCAGCCGCTATACCGGGTCGGCCATGCTGTCCTCCGGGGAGATCATCCACGCCGACGGCGTCTCGCAGCTGGAACGGGCCCTCCATATTTCAGACATCACCATCCGGAGCAATTACTTCAGGGACCATCGATCCGGGGCGCAGGCGGATCGCTGACAGCCGGTGCGCCGATCCGTACCAGATGGTGCGCCGATCCGGCCTGGAGCCCAAACGCAATCTTCTTTTCCAAAAAGTGGAAATCGCCGCTGATTTCACTTATCATGGTTAATGACGACCGGCAGATCAAAATCATTGTGCCGGATCCGCCCCCTGACACGCGCCGGTCAGCACTGACCGGGCGGGGTCTGAGTAACTGACGCATGAGGTGTTCAATGATTCCCACAATGAATGAAAATAAACAGCAGAATCCGACGTGGTTATGGTTTCTGCTTTTTTTGTATCTTAAATCCCTGTTTCTGCTGTACAATCTCTACGGGGCGGATCCGGCCATCTGGCCCTGGAGCCTCCTGGCCCTTCTCCCCATCGTATGGATCTCGTCCTTTTCCCTTCTGTTCAGGCATAAGGACCGGGCTCTGTTCCTGCTCCTGGCCAACATCGTGATCTCCATCCTGTTTTTTGCCGACATCCTCTACGCCAGAGCCTTCGGTCATCTGATCAGTGTGCTCATGGTGTTTGCCACCGGACTCACCGGCGATCTGGGCGGCAGCATCACCTCGCTGATTCATATCCCGGATTTTCTGATGTTTCTGGACTTGCCGCTGCTGATCCTCTTGTACCTGCGCAGACGGCGGACTTATTACGCCCGGCGCAGGGCCGGCGCCTTTGTGACCGTTTTTCTGATCGCCTCGGTCCTGATGACAGCCTATGCCGGCTGGCTGAGCGAGACGGGGCGGATGGAGAACTATAAAAAACATCCCCTTGTGATGTCTCCTTTGGGCAATCATCTCTACGATGTCAGCCGGTTTGTCTATGAAGCCAATTACAAAGTCACGCCAGGGGACCGGCAGGCCATTGCCGCCTGGCACGCAGAGAATGAACAGTACATGGCGGCAGCGGAGCAGTATGAAGCCCTCGGGGGGATCTTCAAAGGCAGAAATCTCATCGTCATCCAGGTCGAATCCCTGGAGAACGGACTCATCGGCCTGGAATATGAGGGGCAGGAGATCACGCCCAACATCAACCGGCTGCTGGATCGCAGCCTGTACTTCAGCCAGGTGGTGGAGCAGGTGAAGGATGGCAACAGTTCTGATGCGGAGCTGCTCTTCAATGCCTCGCTGTATCCCGTGGCCAGCGGCAGCGCCTTCCTCCGCTTCGGGGAGAATACCTACCCTGCAATGCCCGGGATCCTGGCCGAATCCGGCTACACCTCCATTGCCATCCACGGCGATGACAAGGAATACTGGAACCGGGATGTGGTGTTTTCACAAATGGGATTTGACCGCTACATCGATGAGACCCAGTTCGATGAACAGCTTCTGCAAAACGGACCCAAGGTGGGCATGGGGATTTTGGATGAGATCCTCTTTGAACAGTCCCTCCGGGAGATCCGGCAGCTGCCCGAACCCTTCAACGCCTTCATCATCACCATCACCTCGCATATGCCCTTCACCATGCCGCCAGCGTATCAGTACCTGGATCTCTCCCGGGCGGATCGAACCGCCGACTATCTGCAGAGCATCCGCTATGTGGATGAAGCCTTCGGCAGCTTCTACCGGCAGCTGGAGGCGGAAGGCCTGCTAAAGGATTCGGTCCTGGTCCTGTACGGAGACCATGAAGGGGTCCATAAATACTACCCCACGGATCTGCCTGCCAATGACAAAGAGCTCCCGTTCATCGTCCATGCCCCCGGCCTGGAGGGGATGACCATCGACAATCCAGGCGGCCAGGTGGATATGATGCCGACCCTCCTGTATCTCCTGGGCATTGAAAAAGAGGCGTACGCAGCCACCGTCATGGGCAGAAATCTACTGGGTCCGGTCTCCGGCTCGCCGATCCTGCCCACCAGTGAGCTGATCCACAGCGCGGATGACGCCGGTCACCTGAAAGAGGCACTGACCCTCTCTGATCTCACCCTGCGGGTGGATTATTTCAAAAGCCCGGAGGATCATCCCTGATGGCACCGGGACAGCAAACGAAGAGAAAGCAAAGGCAGAGAAAGCAAACGGAAAGCTGAGCAGACAACGCCCCTCGGGCCTGATCCCATCCCAGAGGGGATCAAAGCCGGAAGTGGGGACCCGAACATTGAATCAAAAAAAGCGAAGTGCCATGGGTCGATCCTCGATCCATGGCACTTCGCCGTAACCTGTTCCGAATGGAACATTACCATTCAACATCATCATTCAGAATGTCCGTTCAGAATGACCGTTCATATTACCATTTGAAATAAGCTGCACTGCGCAGTCCCTAATCGTCTTCCTGCATCAGCTGATGGCGGTACTCTTCCAGTTTCGCCACTTCTTCCTCATGGAGTTTGGGATAGGCAAGCTTGAGGCGGTCCAGGGTGTCAACGATGATCTCAGAGGCGAGGAGACGGGCAAACCATTTCTTGTCGGCGGGAATGACATACCAGGGAGCGTCTTCTGTGGCGGTGTTTTTGATGGCGTCTTCAAAGGCGTTCATATAATCTTTCCAGTAGCGCCGTTCGTTGACATCGCCTGCAGAGAATTTCCAGTTTTTGGCCGGATCATCAATGCGGTCGTAGAATCGTTCCCGCTGCTCTTCTTTGGACACATTGAGGAAGATCTTGATGGGGATGATGCCGTTCTCGAAGAGATAACGCTCAAAATCCCGGATCTGGCGGAAGCGCTGATTCCAAATGTCCTTATCGATGAACCGGCTGGGGATCTGGGATCCGTCCAGCAGATCATGGACCCGGACGATGAGGACATCCTCATAGTGGGACCGGTTGAAGATGCCGATGCGGCCGCGTTCCGGCAGTTTCTTGCTGATCCGCCAGAGGAAATCATGATCAAGATCCTCACTGGAGGGCTGTTTGAAGGAGACCACCTGACAGCCCTGGGGATTGACCCCTGACATGACGTGTTTGATCAGGCCGTCTTTGCCGGCGGCGTCCATGGCCTGGATGATGATCAGGATGGCGTATTCATTCTGGGCGTAGAGCTTGTCCTGAAGGACGCGCAGTGTTTCAATGTTTTTTGCCATGTCCTTTTGGGCCTGGGTCTTGTTTTTGTACTTGCCGGTGTCATCGGTCTGATGTTCCCTGATCTTGAAGCCTTTTCCGGCAGTTACTCTGTATTTGTCCAGTTTCAAAATGAACCACTCCTTTCGTTTCATCCATTATAGCGGGGATGGGCCTGCAGGAAGGGGCCCTTCACAGAATATTAAAGGGGATCCCGACAAGGCTTCGGATAACGGGCTCCTGATACAAACCTCCTGTTACAGGGGGAG
>CAYYVR010000018.1:10059-11441 GCA_964475185.1 uncultured Clostridium sp.
TCCAGCAGCTCACTCAGGGTATGGGCAATGGTATCCGTCGTATGGTGGCCGATGACGTAATCAGCTTCTTCCCTGAGCAGCTCGCAGGCATTGGCCATGGCAAAGCTCAGCCCGGCGGCCTGGATCAGCTTGTGATCATTTTCGCCGTCGCCGAAGGCAATGATGTTCTTCGGGGCGATGTTGTGCCGCCGGGCCAGCTCCAGGGCAGCGATGCCTTTATTGGAGGTCCTGGCCATGACCTCCACATTGTCGGGGGCGGAAGATTCAATGGTGAACCGGTCCAGGGCTTCCAGATCCCGGCGCAGGGCGCTGATCCGTTCCGGATGGGTCCGGTCAATGACGATGCCGTTGATGTAGAACCGAGCGTATTTCATGTACTCCTCACGGTCCCGGACATGCATATTGCGGATCATCAGGGGTCCTTTGTTGATGACATTGCTGAAGTAACCCATTCGGAAAGCCCAGCCCAGGGTCGTATGATAAATGGAGTAGAGGGAAAGGAAGGCCAGAGACAGTCCGTGGTCAGCGGTCATGTGGTAGATCAGTTCCAGTTCTTCGACAGAGATCTGATCGAGGCGAACGATCTTGCCGCCCTTTTCGATGACTGCGCCGTTGGAGCAGATGATCTCAAGCCAGGCCGGGATCAGGTGACGGACTTTGCACGCAGACTTATAGAGCCTGCCTGTGGCGATGGACACGACATGGCCGGCGTCGTTGAGTTGTCGGATCATCTTCAGATTGGCGGCGGAGAGCTGTTTGTCCTGATCGAGCAGCGTCCCGTCCAGATCAAAGCAGATCAGTTTTCTTGTGGTGGGATCCATAGCATTTCTTCCTGTCAGTTTTTTCCTTTAGTATATCAGAGGAAGCTTTCCAGCGGAAATTTCACAACAGGCGTAACAGCGTCGAATCAGTATAGTATAATTGGATTCAGGAATCATTGTTTTCAGGAACCGTTGAATTCAGGAGCAGATGAATCCAGGATCAACTGATTGGGACGACCAAAGTTGAAGTTAATTCTTATGATCCATTTAATTCATGCAGTATTTTAAATCGAAAGAGGGTTTTATGTTGAAATTCATTGTATTGGACACCAAAGAAGAAATTGCCAAAGCGGCAGCGGACATTGTGGAGCAAGCCGTCCGGGAGAATCCCAACGGGGTACTGGGTCTGGCCACAGGATCCAGCCCGGTGGGGCTCTATAAGGAGCTGATCCGCCGCCATGCCCAGGAGGGGCTGGATTTTTCGGGACTCACCACCGTCAACCTGGACGAATACGTGGGGCTCGATGGATACCATGATCAGAGCTACCGCCACTTCATGAACCATAATCTGTTTGATCACGTCAACATCGATCCCAGGAAGACTCATGTGCCCGACGGCAG
>CAYYVR010000018.1:11541-24707 GCA_964475185.1 uncultured Clostridium sp.
GCCCGCAGGATCATCCTCATCGCCACCGGCGAAGCCAAGCAGAAGGCCGTCAGGGATCTCGAGGGGGGCAGTGTCACACCGGACAATCCGTCCACCATTCTGAAAGTCCATCCTGACGTGGTGGTGTTCTGTGACCGGGAGGCAGCGGCGCTGCTGGATCCTGACGCAATCAGCCGGGCTGAGTAATGGCCAGAGCAAAATCCGTTTACGTCTGTTCCCAGTGCGGTTTTGAATCCGCCAAGTGGCTGGGGCGCTGCCCGGACTGCAACAGCTGGAATTCCTTTACTGAGGAGGTCAAGGTCGCCAGGGAGCCAGCCAAGATGGTGAAGTCCAAGGGCATCAGCGCGCGGAATACCCCGCGGCCCATGGGCCAGATCGAATCGTCGGTGAAGGAACGGCTGGACACCGGACTGCCGGAGCTGAACCGGGTGCTGGGCGGCGGTCTCATCAAAGGCTCCCTGACCCTGATCTCGGGGGATCCCGGCATCGGCAAATCCACGCTGCTGCTCCAGTGCGCCGGTGCCATCGCCAAACAGTACGGCAAAGTGCTGTATGTTTCCGGCGAAGAATCCGAGGAGCAGATCAAGATGCGGGCTGACCGCCTCAATATCACGACGGAACGGCTCTATGTCGTGTCCGAGACGCAGGTTTCCATGGTGGAGGAGCACATCCGGTCCATCGATCCGGTCTTCTGCATCATCGATTCCATCCAGACGCTGTTTTCCGATCAGCTCTCCTCGGCGCCGGGCAGTGTCTCCCAGGTGCGGGAATGCGCCTCGGAGCTGATGCGGCTGGGGAAGACCAACCAGCTGCCGCTGTTCATCGTGGCCCACGTCACCAAATCCGGTGAACTGGCCGGTCCCCGGGTGCTGGAACACATGGTGGATACGGTGCTTTCCTTTGAGGGCGAGCGCACGGAGGATCTGCGGATCCTGCGGACGGTGAAAAACCGGTTCGGGACCACCGCTGAGATCGGCGTGTTTGAAATGCGGGAGGAAGGCCTCATGGAGGTCTACGATCCTTCCCGGCTGTTCCTGGAGGAAACCCCCGGCGAAGGGACCATGGTCATCGGAATCATGGAAGGGACCCGGCCGATCCTGGTCCAGGTCCAGTCCCTGGTGGCCGAGACCAAGATCGTCATGCCCCGGCGCACGGCGGTGGGCCTCGATGTCACCCGGCTCAACATGCTGCTGGCCGTCCTGGAGAAAAAGGTCAAGGTGCCGTTTTATGCCAGCGACGTCTACGTCAATGTGGTGGGCGGCCTCCATATCGAAGGCACCGGCGGCGACCTGGGCCTGGCCCTGTCGCTGATCTCGTCGGCCAAATCAAAGGAGATGATCCATCCCCACGCCGTGGCGGTGGGGGAGATCGGCCTCACCGGCGAGATCCGCCCCGTCTCCAAAGCCGAGCGGGTCATCACCGAAGCGGCGAAAATGGGCTTCACCCATGCGGTGGTCTCCAGCCGTCAGACGATCCGCAAACCCCCGGAGGGCATCCAGCTGATCCGGGTCGCCACGGTCCGGGAAGCCTATGAGACCTTATTCGGCGCCCGGCGCAGGAAAACGGCGGAGTAAAGACGATGGGGTCTGAACCTTGGGGATCCATCATGAACCACAACGGGAATCACGCTCACAATGCCAGGCCCGGACCCGATGCGGCCCGGACCTGGCATTCTCTGTGAGAATGGGGAAATGAATTTTCGGCATGATTTCCAATTATTTCCTTTGAATTAATATAATTTTCATTAGAATAAGTTATGATAAAAAGAGATAATAAATTGAACATAAGTTGTTAAATTATCAAAAAAATAACAGAAGGAGGTGTAGTGATGTTAAGAAACATTCTGAAGGTAATTTTTGTCCTGATCGGTGCAGCGTCGGGCTGGCTTCTGGGTCTGTTCCTGTTGAGTCTTGATTTTGTCAAACCCTTTGAACTGTCCCAGAATTCCATCGCAAGATATTCCGTCAACGGAGTTCTCGCACTTTTATTCGCTTTTATCTTTTTTATTCTTTCCCCGCTCTTCATTCGGTTCACAATAAGAATGATCGAAGCTGTGGACAAGAGTTTCCAGAAAATGGCTCTGGCAGATGTACTGCTCGGTGCCATCGGCGGACTGCTGGCCCTGTCCATCGCTTATTTACTGGCGACCAGGGCACTGACCAACATCAAGGTCATCGGATCGATCCTGGCATTATTAGTCAACGTACTGGCGTTCTTCATCGGCGCCAATATCGCCATCAAGAAAAAGGACGAACTGACGCAGCTGTTTTCAAGCATTCGGACAGGCCGCAGTCATCAGACGAAGCTGACCAGCGGCAAGATGACAGACTTTGAGGGGGAACCCAAAGTGCTGGACACGTCCGTCATCATCGACGGCAGGATCTTTGACATCTGTCAGACCGGATTCGTCGAAGGGACGCTGGTCATTCCCAATTTTGTCCTGGAAGAGCTCCGTCACATCGCCGATTCGTCGGACTCGCTGAAGCGCAACCGCGGCCGGCGGGGTCTTGACATTCTCAACCGGATCCAGAAAGAACTGGACATCGAAGTCCGGATCTGGGACCGTGAAGTCAAGGAAGCCCGGGAAGTTGATGTCAAACTGCTCAAGCTGGCCAAGGAGATCGGCGGCAAAGTCGTCACCAATGACTATAATCTGAACAAAGTTGCCGAATTCCAGGGCGTGCCCGTGCTCAATATCAATGAACTGGCCAATGCCGTGAAACCGGTGCTGCTGCCGGGAGAAGAACTGTCCATCCTGGTGGCCAAGATCGGGAAAGAACAGAATCAGGGCATCGGCTACCTCGATGACGGCACCATGATCGTTATCGAAAACGGCAAGCGCTATGTCAACAACACCATCGATGTCATCGTGACTTCGGTGCTGCAGACCGCTGCAGGGCGGATGATCTTCGCCCGGCCGAAAGACTAGCATCAGGCAGCATCAGCTGCCGGCCGGCCGACCGGTCCTGTAAAACATGAGACAGTTGTTACCTACCGTTGATGCGGTACCTTAACAGAGGAAGCGGATCCAGCAGATCAAGCAGAGGAAACAGATCAAGCAGATCAAGCGGGTCCAGCGGGTCCAGCAGATCTATTGGATCCAAAAGATTCAGCAAATATCAGACCCAGCCGATCCATTAGGGACAGGTGGCAGAGCCCCTTCAGCCCAATGGCCGGATCCGTAGGATTCAGGCATTCACTGATCCTGCGCCTGGTTTCGGACTGGAGCTGAGGGTCAGCTGTTGTTGGAGGATTGGAATTTCTAAAAAAAGGAATGGGGATCTACCAAGCGATCCCTAAGGAGTCAGAGTTATGGTTAGCAGCATTATCGTTGCGGCCGGATCCGGAAAAAGGATGGGAAAATCGGTCAATAAGGTCTTTTTGGACCTGAACGGTTATCCCGTCCTTTTTTACAGCATCCGCGCCTTTCAGGAACATCCTGAAGTTGATGAGATCATTCTGGTGTTGAAAGAGGAGGAGATCGAAACCTATCATCGGGAATTTTCCGGGTTTGGATTCGATAAGGTAGTGACCGTCACCGGTGGCGGTGCCCGGCGGATGGACTCGGTCCATAACGGTTTGCAGGGTCTGGATCCCGCCTCACAGGTGGTGCTGATCCATGACGGCGCCCGGCCCTTTGTCAGCGCCCAGCTCATCGCCACGGCCATTGCCGGCGCAAGGGCCCATGGCGCAGCCTGTCCCGGGGTGGTGCCCAAAGATACCATCAAGCGGGTAGATGAGGAGGGCATGATCCGGGAGGAACTCAGCCGTGATTCACTCCGGGCGCTCCAGACACCCCAGGCATTCAAGAGCCAAATTCTGAAGGATCTCATGGCAGAGGCCATCGGCAGCGGGGTGGAATACACCGATGACACGGCGCTGCTGGTGGCCGCCGGGAAGCCGGTCTGGGTGTTTCCGGGGGCCTATGACAATTTTAAGATAACAACGGCAGAGGACCTGGAACTGGGCCGGATCCGGCTCATGGACTGATGCAGCGCCTGTTTCCCCGGAAAAGCAACCGTTTCCGGGGATTTGGTGCGAAAAGTCTTAAAAAACCGGTGGATAAATTTTAATTCGTTTAAATAACTATGAATTCATTAATAAAATTATTAACTATAAAAAGTATCTGTTTTTAAATCGGCAGGAATCAGCTTGAAAAAATACGATATCGTAACATTTAATTGTACGCTATTGATTTAACAATCCTTTGTGGTAGAATTACAAACGTAACAATAAACGGACAAAGGAAGGGCACAATATGAACAAGAAAATTTCAGTGTTGGCAGCTTCAGTATTAAGCTTAAGCTTACTGGCAGCATGCTCAGGTGCAGATGCTACAACCACAACAGCAGGTACAACCGCTGATACAACCGCGGCCGGAACCACAACCGCCGGATCCGCCGAAGTCGAGGGACCCGTTGCAGCAGAAGCCGGATCCATCGTTAAGCTCGGACTGGGCACAAAGACTTCCGTTGCTAAATCCTCTGACTTCACAGCTGAAAAGCCAGGTGCTGCTCAGGCAGACGTTGTCATCGCTGCAGTTGGTTTTGACAAGGACGGCAAAGTTGCTTCCATCAAGATCGACAACGCTCAGACTAAAGTTGAATACAATGAAGACGGATCCCTGAAATCTGATCCGGCTGCAGAATATAAGACAAAGCAGGAAAAAGGACCGGAGTACGGCATGATCAAGGCTTCCACCATCGGCAGAGAATGGAACCAGCAGATCGAAGCGCTCGCCGCCTGGATGCAGGGCAAGACCGTTGAAGAGATCAAAGCCATGAAAACCAAGCAGGGCGCAGACGAAGCTCATCCGGCAGTTCCGGACGAAGCTGACCTGGCTACTTCCGTTTCCATCACCGTTCAGGACTACATCGCAGTGGTTGAAGAAGCCTACCAGAATGCTGTTGACGTAGCTGAAGGTGCTGACGAAGTCGGTCTCGGCGTTGAGATCGCCATCGGCAAATCCGCTGGCAAGACAGCTGACAAGGCTGCTGCTGCTCAGGTCGACACCACCATCTCCGCTGTTGCACTCAAGGGCGACAAAGTTGCCGCTGCCATCCTCGACGTTGTCCAGGCTAAAGTAGCTTACGACGCAGACGGCAAGATCACTTCCGACAAGGTTGCTGAAGTTCCTTCCAAGAACGAACTCGGCGCTGACTACGGTATGATCAAGGCTTCCAAGATCGGCAAGGAATGGTTCGAGCAGGCTAAGGCGCTGGCTGACTGGACTGTCAACAAGACAGCAGCTGAAGTCGCAGCGATCCCGGCTGAAGAAAAAGACGGCAAAGTCATCGTTACCGATGCTGACCTGGCTACATCCGTATCCGTTGGCATCTCCGATTACCTCACCGTATTCGACGAAGCCATCCAGACTGCCAGATAATCAAACAAGACCAGGGGGCGCATGCCCCCTTTCTTTTTTTCCTTATTTTTGATATATTCGGAAAGAAGTTTGATCCATAAGGAGAATCGATTTGAAAAAATGGTTGAAACGCGGCATTCCGCTGTTCATGGCACTGCTCATGATGGCAGGGCTTCTGGCCGGTTGCTCGGCGGAGCCGGACTATAAACAATACAAAAGTTCCTTCATCACGGTGGAAGGCGTTGAGGTCTTCAATACCGTATTCACCGTTCTTGCCTGGGAGGCCTCCGAGGCTGACTGGGAGAAGCATTACGGCAAGATCCAGGAGCTGGTCTTGAAATACCATAAGCTCTTTGACTACTATAACGAATATGAAGGGATCAACAATATCCTCACCATCAACAAACAGGCCGGCATTGCCCCGGTCAAGGTGGATCCGGCCATCATCGGCATGATCGGGCAGGCCAGGGAACTTTATGATCTCACCGGCCGGGAGACCAACATTGCCATGGGGTCTGTGACGGGGATCTGGCACGATATCCGGGCGCATAATATGCCCGCCGACGGCGACACCATTCCGGAGTCTGAGATGATCCTGCCCACCCAGGAGGAACTGGATGAAGCCGGCCGGCACACGGATTTTGATAAAGTCATTGTGGATGAGGCTGCCTCCACCGTCTATCTGGAAGATCCGAAGATGAAACTGGATGTCGGCGCCCTGGCCAAGGGCTATGCGGCGCAGCTGGTGGCGGATGAACTCACCCGGATGGGTATGTCCAACGGACTGATGTCCGCCGGCGGCAACATCATTTCCTTCGGTCCCCCGGATCTGGAGGACAAAAAAGACTGGGGCGTGGCCGTCACCGACCCCATCAACCCGAACCAGTATCTGGACGGCGTCGTGTTTGAACTGACGGGCAGAGAATCCGTCGTCAGCTCCGGCGACTACGAACGCTTCTTCATGTATGAGGGCAGAAAATACCATCACCTCATCGACCCGAAGACCTGGCAGCCCGGCGATTACTTCGCCCAGGTGACGGTGGTCACAGAGGATTCCGGCAAAGCCGACTTCCTTTCCACCACGTTCTTCCTGCTGCCCTATGAAGACGGCGTCAGACTGGCGGAGGAAATGGACATCGCAGTGGCCTGGGTCTTCAAGGACGGCACGCTGGAGATGAATGAAAAAGCCCGGTCGATGCTGAAATAAATCCGGCGAAGACCATGACCCGTCATGGCATATCCAAACCAAAAACCCTAAACCCTAAACCAAAAACCATAAATTCTTCTGGGAACCCATCGAACCAAAACAGGAATCTCAGGCAGAATCGGGAACGCCCGAGGGCGAACTGCAGATCAGGGTCAGGTGAGGACCTAAGCAAAAATAAAAACTGATGGCAATACGAACCATCGGTATTCCGAGGGATCGGTTAACCAGAAGCGCCAGTCAGAGATCACCATCTGACAGGGAACTGCAAATCGATCAGAAATTTTAGACACAGAAATCAGCCGAAACATTTTAAAAAGGTAT
This sequence comes from uncultured Clostridium sp., assembly GCA_964475185.1. GTDB lineage: Bacteria > Bacillota > Clostridia > Clostridiales > Clostridiaceae > JG1575. Next base: position 18,435 of record CAYYVR010000018.1, read on the forward strand.
TTACATTACGGGTTGGAATTGATAGACTAAGTGATGGCATATACCCTTATTTAATACCGCGGCAAGTATTATTTAACCGGAGGGAAAGAAATGGCAAAAATGATGGGACCTAAGTTCAAACAGTCCAGAAGACTGGGTTTGAATGTATCAGGTCATCCAAAAGCAATGAAGAGAGCAGAGAAATCAAGAGGTTCATCCCGTGCAGACAAGAAGCTGACCGAGTATGGTATTCAGCTGTTGGAAAAGCAGAGACTCAGAGCCTACTATAATGTTCTTGAGAAACAGTTCGTAAGATACGTGGACAAGGCAATGAGAACCAAGGGACAGACAGGTCCTGAGCTTCTGAATATGCTGGAACTCAGACTGGACAACATGGTATACCGGATGGGATTCGCAAATTCCATCAGACAGGCAAGACAGATGGTCAACCATGGTCATTTCCTGGTCAATGGCAATAAAGTCGATATCCCAAGCTACGGCCTGAAGGTCGGAGATGTTGTGGAATTACGGGAAAAATCCCGTAAAACTGAAATGTTCGTTGAAAACTTCAACGGTATTCAGGGAACTCCGCTTCCTTACATCGAAAAGGATCTCGCCAACTTTAAAGGCACGGTAGCCAGACTGCCACAGCGGGAAGAACTCCCCATCGAAATAAACGAACAGCTCATCGTTGAGTTCTATTCCAGAAGATAGTCTTCAATGAAATCAGGATGCCTCGTGATCGCAGCGGGGCATTCTTTTTTTATCCAAAAGTTCGGATCAGACTGAAATGAATGGCCGGATGGCAGGCAAGATGACACAGTAAGAGTCAGAAGGCAATGATTTCTCAGCCCAGACATTTTCAAAGCAGGGATCCATAACCTCAGTCCATCGCCTCGATCCATCGCCAGGATTCATACCTGATTCATTGCCTTGATCCTTAGCCAGGACTCATATCCGATTCATTGACTGGATCCATTGCCTGGATCAGATCCTGGCATATAATAGAGACAGGAACATTCAGATCTTTACACAGTAAAGAATGACAGGATGCTGAGGGAATTGATGCCATGCAGAACGCAAACCGCATCGATCCATATGCAGCCAGCAGTAACGTACAGCGTACAACAGAAAAAAATACATTCATTGATGATAAGGCGGGCATTTCATGAACTACATCGGAGAAATATCGGCACTGTCTGCTGCCATGGCCTGGGCCGTCTGTGCAGTGATCACAGAAAAATCGGCGGAAAAGACCAGCTCTCAGAATCTCAATCTTTTTGTCAAAGCGGCGGGTTTTCTGATGATCTCGCTGATCATCCCCCTGACCGGAGGGTCGCTCCTGCCTGTGGGGGTATCCGGACCGGCCTGGATGTGGCTGCTGCTCTCGGGGATCATCGGCTTTGCCCTGGGGGACGGATTTTTATTTGCGGCCTACGGACTCATCGGTGCCAAGATCACCCTGATGATCTTCTCCCTGGCTCCCATCATCACAGCGCTCTTGAGCTGGATCTTCTTCGGGGAGACCATCACGGTATTTGTATTTCTTGGCATGGCGCTGGTCCTGGTGGGGTTGTTCCTGGTAGTCATGGAGGGCGGGACGGGCCAAATACGGCTTCGCTTTTCAGGGAAGGGCATCCTCTTTGCCGTGGCCGCTGCTTTTGGCCAGGCGCTTGGCGTCATTCTGTCGAAGCAGGGGATGACCGGCATCGATGCCATGACCACAACCCAGATCCGACTCGTCGGAGGGATTGCAGCGCTTCTGATCATGCAGCACAGGACCGCCCGTAAAGGCAGCTGGCAGGCGTTCCACGATGTCCGGCTGACGCTGGTGACCGTGTTCAATGCGTTCCTGGGCACCGTGGTGGGCGTGACATTGTCCATGGTGGCCATCGCCAACACCCTGGCTGCCGTCGCCTCGACACTGATGGCGGTGACCCCCATCATGGTCCTGCCCATCTCACTGATCTTCCTGAAACAGAAAGTGGACTGGCGTGAACTCGCCGGGGCATTCTTCAGTGTGGCAGGCATCGCAGTGCTGTTTATCAGTTAATACGACGTAAAGCAGTATCTTTTCATTTGGATCATACAGTAGAATAGAACTATATAAATTTTCAACATCGATCTGCAACCACGGGGAATGACTTCGAAACAATTTAATTGCCGCTGGATCGGCGGTGAAATGAGTTAAAGAGGTAGCTGATGGAACTTAAAGCCAGTATCAACCGGATCCTGCTCATCATCCTGTGTATTCTCCCGTTTGTCTTTACGCATAATTTATGGGACACCTATTATCTTGGCAAGGCGATTATTCTGTTTTTCCTGACGACTCTGATTCTGTTTAAATGGATCTTATACGAAAGGGAAAAAAGAGCTCAGTTCCAGGCCTTGCACGTTGTCTCGAAATTTGCAGTTGTTTTTCTGGCCTTGCTGATTCTTTCGATGTTTTTCACAGAAGATGTGGGTCACTCGATCCTGGGGCATGAAAACCGGTGGAACGCGCTGATCATTATCATGTGCTACGGGCTGCTGCTGATTTTTTCATTTTTTTACTTTGAATTGTCGGATCGCACGGTCCATCTGGTTCTGGGCTCAGGACTGGTCATGGGACTCATCGGTCTGCTGCAGTTTCTGCGGATCCTCAAGTATTCGTTTTACAACTTCCCCTTCAACGATACCTTCCACAGAGCCTTCGGCACGCTGGGAAATCCCAATTTCATGGGGCATTACCTGGTGATCATGCTCAGTATTTCCGTGTACTATTATTTTCAGAAACAAAATAACTGGTATCTGATCGGCTCAGGATTTCTTTATGCGATTCTGCTCACTACGAATACCAGGGGTGCCTGGCTGGGTGGGACCATAGCCCTTGGTATATTAATGGTTCACACAGCAGTTAAAACAAAGCAGTTCAAAAAGATTCTGATCCTTTCCGGATTGTTCGTACTTATAACAGTGACACTTGATGTGGTCTTACACGGGGTCCTGATCCTTCGATTTCTGACGATTCTTTTCGAATTCGGTGATTTACTGGGACCGGGTCCGGTAGACCCTTCGGGCGGATCGTATCGTATTGCGCTGTGGCTGGAGGGTCTTGCGGCCATTCCGCAAAAACCGTTGTTTGGGGTCGGTATTTCAAATTATCGACTGATTCTGGAGCGATCCCTCACGCCGGATGTCGTTATTATGGCGGATCCGCACAATGACTACCTGACATACGCAGCAACTGCCGGGATCCCATCAGCCGTTGCCTATGCCGGGATGATCTTTTCGGGGATCATCCTGTCCTATAAGAGACTGAGGTAGAATAAATTTGCCATCCTGTTGCTGGCGATCCTCTCCGGTTATGCCGTCCAATCTCTCCTGACGCCGACGGTAGTGTCATATTCCTTTATTCTTTGGATCTTGCTGGGGGCAGTGGCGGCGCTGGATCAGACGAATGGAACCAGATCCATTACGACCGGCGGGGTTTTAGAGTAATTACCCTAACCATCTGAATTTGCCTTGAAGGGAGGCTGCTGTTTTGAAAGAAGGGCATTATCTATGTATCCTGGGCACATTTGATGAAGAAACCAACCAGCAGTTCAATCTTCTGGATGGCAGACTTCAGGATGCGCAGCTCAAAACACTGGGCTTTTTCCAGGAGGATCCCTGGCACTTTTCCCTGGGGGTCTACTTTGATCTGGAACCGGAGGAACTCCTTGACTGGGTCCATGAGGTGGCAGGGGACACTGAGGCGATCCCTCTCCGGTTCAACCATATCGGCCTGTTTCCCGGCGTCGCGTTCATTGAACCGGCCTTTTCCTGGCCGCTGCGGGACCTCTTTGAGCGTCTCCATGAAAAATACGATGACCTGCATGGCGAGTATCTGGCCACGTCCCGGCAGTACGGCCTGTTCACACCCCATGTATCCATGATCTTCACCTATGAGGATCTGGTGAAGGCGGTGGATGTTCTCATTACCCATTTTGAGCCATTCTATGGTAGAATGTCAGAGCTTCTTGTTTATGAATATGTAAAACGGGATGACAAATCATTCCCAGTGGGACCCGTTGCCACCATTGCACTGAAAGCCCCCGCTGATTCGGCCGGACCGGAAGGAGTACCCGATGCACCGTAAATTGACTGAAGACCAGGCCAGACAATTGAATCCTCTGAATCTGGCGTTTATCGGCGATACCGTCTGGGAAGCCTTCGTCCGGGATGAAATCTTCCCGGCGTATATGGGTCATCCGGCTTCCGTGCTCCATCAGGTCTGTGTCCGGTTTGTCCGGGCCGAAGCGCAAAGCGATGCGATGGAAGCCATCATGACAGAGCTCACCGAAGCGGAAACCACCATTTTCAAACGCGGGCGCAACCAGAAGAGCGGCCACGTTCCCAAAAATGCTGTACTGGCGGATTATCGCCGGGCAACGGGCTTTGAAGCCCTGCTGGGATATCTCTATCTGACGGATCAGTCCCAGCGGCTGAACCACCTGATGGAAGCATCCTTTGCTGCCATTGCGCCAGAGATCCCTGGCGAAAAGTAGCTCACAGCAGGACTCCTTTGAGTCGTTGATTGCCTAAAAATCCTGTGATTCACAGAGCTTCCGGGTTTGGGACGATGCAAAGAAAGATTGAAAATGTTAAGAATAAAAATGATATGAATGAAAATGAAAACACGCAGGGATCGCAAATCTCTGATTAAAATATATGGTCATGATCAGCAATGAGAAGAAACAGACAGAAGAAAGAAAAAAAGTATTGAATGAATCATATCGAAGGATTCGAAACTAAATCAAATCGAAGAAACTGAAATGAAATCAAATCAAATCAAATCAAAAAGAAGACAGAGAGGATAACAATATGAGCAGTGGAAAACGTACTGATGCCAAGAAGGCAGCAGGTTCAAGATATTCAAAGCCGAAAGGCCCTAAGGATCCCAACGTGAGGATCGTCAAGCAGATCATCGTCAAGGAACCGGAGAAGAAGACCGATGACAATCTCGTGTACGGACGCAATGCAGTGATGGAGATCCTGAAGAGCGACCGGAGCATTGAGACCATTTATATTTCCGAAGGCGACAAGGAAGGCTCCATCTTAAAGATCCTGGGCATGGCCAAGGATAAGAAAGCATTGGTGAAAACCGTGGATCGCCGCAAGCTCGATCAGATGACCGAAGGTGCCAATCACCAGGGGATCGCAGTTCGGGTAACGGACTTCGTTTACTCGGAAGTGTCCAATATCCTGCATATCGCCCGGGAGCGAAAAGAGGATCCATTCATTATTTTACTGGACGAGATCGAGGATCCGCACAATCTCGGATCCATCATCCGGACCGCTGAGCTGTGCGGTGCCCATGGCATCATCATTCCCAAGCGCCGCAGCGTCGGTGTGACGGCCACGGTTTACAAGACCAGTGCCGGAGCGGTGGAGAACATGGCCGTGGTTCGGGTCACCAATCTGGCCCAGGAGACCGAGGAGCTGAAAAAGAAGGGGATTTTCGTGTACGGCGCGGATATGGATGGCGACGTCGCCTCCCATGAAGCGGATTTTTACGGCCCCTGCGCGCTGGTCATCGGCAACGAAGGGAAGGGCATCTCCCGTCTCATGCGTGAAAAATGCGATCAGATCGTTTCGATCCCCATGGTCGGAAAGCTCAATTCCCTCAATGCTTCTGTAGCCGGCGGAATATTGATGTACGAAGTCATGAAGGGCAGATTAACGAAAAAAGATAAATAAAGCGAAAGCTGACTGGTAAACCGTTGGTTTTAAAGCGGTTTTCAATAGAAGTCATAAAAAAGAGGAAATTCCGGGAAATTGGTCATTTTACCATTGTTTCCCGGAACTCTTTCACTTATAATAATCTTCGGGTCCTTTTTAAATGAATATTGTGATGGAATGTTAACCAGAGGAAAGCACGGAGGGAAACCTCCTTAATAAATGTTTCGGTTTTAATTGACAGAAACACGTTCGTTTTGGTATAGTTTATTCTATCAGTTTAATGCCCACATAGCTCAGTGGTAGAGTGCTGCCTTGGTAAGGCAGAGGTCGGCGGTTCAAGTCCGCTTGTGGGCTCCATTTTTATTTATTCACTGGAGGAAAGATTAATGGGAAAAGCAAAATTTGAAAGAAACAAACCCCATGTTAACATTGGGACCATTGGTCACGTTGACCACGGCAAGACCACACTGACAGCCGCCATCACGACGGTTCTGTCCAAGAGAGGCTTCGCCAATGCTACAGCTTATGACCAGATAGATAAGGCACCGGAAGAGAAGGAAAGAGGAATCACCATCAACACATCCCACGTTG
>CAYYVR010000019.1:0-10710 GCA_964475185.1 uncultured Clostridium sp.
GAGCTAATTATATCGTGAGAGTGTACCGATTGGGAATTAATCAGCGTTTCCCTAAATTAATGAGGCTATATCCAATTTTTCTCGTTTTTCTTGTTTTTCTCGTTTCTTTGAGGTTGGCGCACAAAAAGCCAGCGGAAGAAGTTCCTTCCGCTGACTTATTTAATGACTAACTTGTTTAAAGTTTGATTGTCCGGGCAATTTCAGATCACCACACATGATCGGCTTTATTTCGCTGCTTCCAGAGCATTCGCAACGGCATCCATAATTCCGATGCTGGACTTGGTAGCTCCGGTGATCGTATCGACCTTCACGGCGTTGGAGTCGATGATGGCCTGGATCACAGGCTGTTCGGCCGACTGATAGATCACTTCTGTTTCAGCCTGTTCCACGACTTCCACTGCCATGATCTTTTCGTTGGCTACTGTTACCCTGACCTTGATGGGGCCGTTATGACCCGCAGCACTTCCCTCGTAGGTTCCGTCTTTGTAGACAACCGGTTCAGCAGGTTCTTCACCACTCTGATCATCGTTTGGCATACTGTCATCTTCGAATTCCTTCACAGTGACCTTTGCATCGAGTCTGGACGTTTTGGCAGCCTCCGCTCCGGCCAGACGGCCAAATACAAACGCCTGAAGCAGGCCGTTTCCTGACATGTATCCGGGTCCGGCGGTATCGGAGAATCCCTCCATGACGCCGCCTGCAGCATAGAGTCCTCTGATCAGGCTGCCGTCCGCTTTCAGGACATGCCCCACAACGTCAGTGACAAGCCCTCCCTGGGTATGTCTTAAATCGGCTGTGATTTCAATGGCATAGTAGGGTCCGTCAAAGTGCGGCGGAAATATGGACCGATTCAGACTGTCCTGACCCGTTTGCGCCCCTTTGATGAAATCCTCCACCGCTGCGTTGAAATGGTCCGGATCCACATTGAGGACCGCGGCCAGTTCTTCGATGGATTCCCCGCGAACAACGATTCCGGCATCCTCAAACTTCTGGAAATTGGGTGTTTTGTTCGCATTGTCCTGATTAAAGACCATGTATACACTTTTGCCGGGCTGAGCCAGTACTTCCGGCGACAGTTCGGAATAGCCTTTGTGTTCGTTGGTGAACCGATGGCCATCCTGATTGACCAGGATCCCACCGCGGTAAAGAATGTTCAGATCGGCGGAGGATCCCAGTTTTTCGCTGTAAACACCATGACCCTGATACGCCTTCATGTTGGCGACCTGGGCTCCAAGGTTCTGCCCCCAGATGATGCCTTCGCCGGTTGCACCCGGTGCGACCAGCGGATAGGCATGGAGCATTTCCGGAATATATTCAGCCAGCATGTCCTTATTGGCGGCAAAGCCACTGGTGGCAAGGATCGTGTTTTCAGCCAGGATCAGGATCGGATCTTCATTGTTCCGTTCAATGAAAGCACCGATCACCTCGCCGTCCCGGACCGCCAGTTCCACTGCGGGCGAATTCAGCAGAACTTCGATGTTTGGATCGGCCTGCAGATTGCTGATGAGCTTAGTGGTCAGACCGTTACCGCCGCCTTCGGCGATATGCATTCTGAAGTTTGACTGACCGTAATAGAGATTGTCTGTGATCAGACTCATCCTGACGCCCTGTTCTTCAAGCCACTCCACTACGCCCCTGGCGTTTTCCGTGACAGTGTAGACCAGATCTTTCCGAACACTGTAAGAACTTGGCCGGAAAATGTCACGGGCAAACAGATCATCATTATCGACGATGCCGGCAGCCTGTTGATGGGATGTGTTGGCAGCAGGAATAATCCCCCCGGAAATGATGGTGGCACCTCCAAGATAGCCGATTTTTTCCGCCAGAATGACTTTTTTGCCATTTTCAGATGCTGTCAGGGCACTGGTGATTCCTGCTCCGCCGCCCCCAAGAACCAGGACTTCCGTTTCCAATGTCTCCCTGTAAGCAGGAGCAGCTTCACCGGATGAGGTCCTGATTTCATTCGCAGCCGAAGTGCCTGTTGAAGCCCCTGTTTCGGTTGCCGAGGTCTGAGCTGTCGTTGATGACGTGCCCTGCGATACGGATGCACCCGTTGTCTGAGCCGTTGTCGTCTCGTTTTGGATTCCGCACCCGGCAAGAAGACCCAAAATCAGGATACTTGACAGGATTTTTTTCATCGAATTTCCTCCCTTTTTCGTTTATATTTTAACTTAGTTATAATATCATGGTTTAATATTTAACACAATGGATTTAAATCCATTTCCCGTGTTTATTATTCTGTAATTTATTCCAGCATCATTTTTATTTCCTGTCCTTTCCCTGACTTGCTATTGCTATTCCCTTAGCCGTTCACTTTCTGACTCTGCATGTTTATTCAATCAACCCCTTCGCGATTTCTGAAGTGACTTTTATATCTGTTTCTTTCAACCATCTCACCGAGGATCATTGGTTTCCTCCGCCCGAATTGTTATGTTAAGATGGAAGCAGCGAAAAAACAAAGAGGTGTGATCGAATGATTTCAAGTCTGGATGTGCCCAAGGAAGCCGTTAAACTGTCCCTGACAACAAGGGAGGAAGAACGAGTGCTCATTCGTAAAATCGAAGAAACCGGCGGGAAAGCCTGCGCAGTGGACATCGGCGGAAACATCGCCTCCAGTCTGGCGAAAATAATGGAGAGCGCCCTGGTGGCCTCCCGGCGGGTGGGGCTGATCCGGCAGGATTATGCCTCGGAGGGCGCGGTGATGGGTGCGGCCCGGGAAGCCCTGATGCAGGTTCTGGACCGCTCCAACAACCTGAATGTAGGCGGCAAGATCGGCATCGTCCGCCGGGGCGATGATATCGCTGTCTGTATCTATGTCAGCATCGGCCTGCTCCACCTCAATGAGTTCGCCATCGGCATCGGCCACCGGACGCTGGCTCAGTAGGTCCCCGTCCAGAAAAGAAACCGAAACAGCCGTACACAGTGCAGGGGTCCATGGGCTCCTGCATTTTTATGCAATTTATCAGACTTTAACTGAACTTGTTTACATTCCATTAATATTTTCAATATTAATATTTATCAGCGTGATTCTTAACTAGTTCATCATAAATGACTGCCTGAGTGACGTTATTCTTCTTTTCTACGGCTTATCGCAACCATTTTTTAATTGCAGACTGATATTGAAATGGTTATAATCTTGTTTAACCACAAATAAATATGTGGCTTGTAGTTTTAGGAGGTACGGAAGTATGGTAGCAAAAAGAATCATCGCAGGAGCATTGCTCCTCTCAGCCCTTGGCATGGCAGGATGCCAGACAAAGACGGACGGAGTCACCCGGATCGGGGTAAACCAGTTCATGGTCCACGAAGCTCTGGATGCATCCAGACAGGGATTTTTGGATGGCCTGAAAGAAAAAGGCTATGAAGAAGGCAAGAATATCGAGATCGAGTATCAGAACGCACAGGGTGAACAGCCCACAGCTCTGGCCATCTCACAGGATTTTGTCAATTCCAAGAAAGATCTCATCTTTGCCATCGCGACCTCAAGTGCTCAGGCATCTTACAATGCCACGAAAGAGATCCCCATCATCATCACCGCAGTGACAGACCCGGTGGATGCGGGCATCGCAAAATCCTTTGAAAAATCAGAAACCAATGTGACGGGCACCTCGGACGGTGTGCCCATCGGACCGCAGATCGACATTCTCATGAAAGTCCTGCCTGAAACCAAAACCATTGGTGTCATCTATAATACGTCAGAAGCCAATTCCATCCTTCAGGTGGACCTTCTGAAAGCCGAAGCGGCAAATCGGGGCCTGACCATCAAGGACGTCGGCGTGACCAACCTCAACGATGTCAACAGCGTCCTGCCCACCGCCCTTGATGCCATCGACGTCCTCTATACCCCCACAGACAATACCATCGCCTCGGCTTACGCCCTCATCGTGAAAATGGCAACTGACAAGAATGTGCCGGTTTTCTGCGCAGAAGACGCCGGGGTCAGAGCCGGCGGTCTTATATCAGCCGGACTGGACTACTATCAGCTGGGCGTTGAGACCGGTCTGATGGCAGCTCAGATCATCGAAGGCAGCAAGCCTTCGGATCTGGCCATCTCCACCATGAAGAATCCGGTGGTGGTCATCAACGAAGATACGGCGCAGAAGCTGGGGGTCACTTTCCCCTCTGACATTCTCGAAACGGCCAAAAAGGCAGCTGATCTGAAATGATGGGCATCCTGGTCAGCATCCTCGAACAGGGCACGCTCTTTGCCATTTCTGTCATGGGGATCTACATTACCTACAAGATCATGAATTTTGCGGATCTGTCCATGGACGGGACCTACCCTCTGGGGGCTGCAGTTGCCGCAGTCCTCCTGGCGAGCGGTGCTGACCCCTGGGTCGCCACCCTGACAGCTGCTCTGGCCGGAGCGGCGGGCGGTACCATCACCGGATTGATCCACACAAAACTCAATATCAACGGACTCATGGCCGGGATCCTTGTGATGTTCGGTCTGTATTCCGTTAATCTGCGAATCATGGGAAAATCCAACATTCCGCTGTTCAACGGAAAAACAGTGTTTGATCTGCCTGAAGTCCGTGTCATGGGCAGTGATCTTTCCACCGTGCTCCTGACATCTTTCATCGTCATTGCCATCATGGTGGTCTATGAATTGTTTTTCAAAACCAAGACCGGATTCTTTCTCCGGGCGGTGGGTGATAACGAAGAGATCCTCACTTCCCTGGGCGCGGACAGCCACAAAGTCAAGATCCTGGGCCTTGCCCTGGCCAATTTTCTGGTAGGCTTCTCCGGCGCACTGACGGCTCAGTATCAGGGCTTTGCCGATGTCGGCATGGGCACCGGAAGCGCCGTTACCGCACTGGCCGCCGTCATCATCGGCAGCGCTCTGCTCAAACGGCTGAACCTGTCCATGAGCATCATCGCCGTCATCGGCGCCATCCTCTACAAGACGATCCTCGTCATGGTCCTGCGGTTTGGTTTGGATCCCAATGATTTCAAACTGGCCACGGCCATTGCCGTCATCGTTGCCATGGGTTCCACCTCCGGTGCGCTGAAGGATCTGAAACTGCCCCTGAAAAAAAACAATGCGGTGAAAGGAGTTGAATTCCATGCTGAAACTCAGGAATCTGTCCATCACCTTTAATCCCGGCACGCCGCTGGAGAACAAAGTGATTCAGCACCTGGACCTCCATGTCCGCAAAGGCGATTTCATCACCCTGCTGGGATCCAACGGTGCCGGCAAGTCCACCATTTTAAACCTGATCTCTGGTGCGCTGACCCCCGATGAGGGCCAGATCATCCTCGACGGAAAAGATATCTCCGCCAGACGGCCCCACCAGCGGGCCATGGACATCGGCCGGGTCCACCAGGACCCGCGTCTCTCCGTCTCCCCCAACATGACGCTGCTGGAAAACCTCTCCCTGGCCGATGCCAAGGGGGAAGCCTTCAGCCTCAGGCGGGCTGTGGATCTGAAGCAGATCAGCCGCTATCGGGATCATCTCAAGACACTGGGACTGGGACTGGAAGATAAGCTCCATACCCGCATCGGACTGCTCTCCGGCGGACAGCGTCAGGCCGTGGCCCTGTATATGGCCGTCATGAAAAAACCCAAGGTCCTGCTGCTGGATGAACATACGGCTGCCCTGGACCCCAGAACTTCCGAACTCATCATGAAAGTGACGGATGATCTGATCCGGGAAGAAGGCATCACGACGCTCATGGTCACTCATAACATGCAGCATGCACTGACCTACGGCAACCGCCTGATCATGATGCATGAAGGCGCTGTGGTGGAAGATATCTCCGCCGCCAGCAAGAAATCACTGTGTGCCGAGGATGTTATCCGTCTCTTCAAAAACAGCGGCGACGCGCTGGATGACCGCCTGGTCCTGGGATTATAGATCAGCCCCTGCACAGTGAGTGCACCGGACCAAAGATCCGGAAAATAATACAGGCAACTGAATATCGGCATGTACTGAATCCCCCTGCAATACCAGAAATCCAAGCTGGGCCTGCAGGGGTTTTTCTTCACCGACCAGCGTTTCCCGCCTGCCCATCATGGCCCCATCCAGTCTTTTATGTTCAAATTCGGTCTTACAGGGTTCCTTTCATCCGTCAGATCGTCACTGCCGGTCCTTCAGTCTTAATTTTTTCCAGCTCAGTTTTGATCCGCCCCATTGTCTGGTTTCTAACCGCAATGCCGGCCGGTCTGCTTTTCGTTCATTGCGGTCAGCCTTCCTTTTCCGCGCCGCCGGGACACGAAGGAGGCCGTTCGTGCAAAAGGTTCCTCCGCGATGGAAAACGCATAGGGACCAATCATAGGGCAAAGAAAAGTCAATGGGGAGAGAAAAATCATGGGGCAGAGAAAAATCTACCAGTTATTCAGGAAAGCCTGTATAATAAAATAAGACGAACAATTATTTGTTTTAAATACTAATTGTTCGTATTTTCATCATGGTATGAGAACCATCCAGTCTGTTATTTCAGCCTGTTATTTCAGTCTGTTGTGCCCGGTTGCAGATCAGGTCTGTATAACCCGTTTGGAATACGACCCTGATCCCTGCCATGGCGGGCAGCCGCAACGATATTTTTGCCGCCGCAGCTGTTTTCAGTGTCCTGTTATCACAGCGCGGCCAATCAGAAGTTCACATCATCAGGGGTTAAGACAAAGTCAGAGGAAAAACTACGAAACCAAGGGGGAATCTGCGTGGTCAATATTGAGAAAATCATCCGGGTCCGCAGTCTGGAGGAGGCCTATGAGCTGAATCAGGCACGGACCAACGTCATCATCGGCGGATTTATGTGGATCAGGATCGGCAGCCGGAGCATAGCCAACGGCATCGACCTGTCCGGTCTGGGACTGGACACCATCGAAGAAACGGCGGAGGAATTCAGGATCGGGTGCATGGCCTCTCTGCGAAGCCTTGAGACCCATCCGGGACTGGACCGGGCATTTGACGGTGCCATCGCGCAGTCCCTGGCGCCCATCGTCGGCGTCCAGTTTCGCAACGGTGCCACCATCGGCGGCAGTATCTACGGACGGTTCGGGTTCTCCGATATCCTGACCGCTCTGATGGCTCTGGATGCCTATGTGGAACTCCATCGGGGCGGTATCATCCCCTTGCATGAATTTGCCGCCATGAAACCGGATCAGGACATCCTGGTTCGGATCATCATCAGAAATGACGGCCGCAAGGTCACCTATCAGGCCCAGCGCAATACGCGGACCGACTTCCCGGTCATTGCCGCAGCCGTTGCCCTCGCCGGAGACACACTCTGCATCAGTGTGGGCGCACGGCCGGCCAAAGCCAGCCTGGTGATCCGCCCCGAGTGCGGATTCACCGGGGGAGCCGATCCGGCGCAGATCCATGAGCTGGCAGCCTGGGCGGCAGATCAGTTCACGTACGGAAAAGACCTGCGCGCCGGCGCCGAATACCGAAAACACCTGGCCCAAGTTCACATCAGACGGGGACTGACTAAGATCCTGGAAGGAGAAAACGCATGATCATCAAACTCTGGCTCAACGGAAAAGAAATCCAGCGCGATGTGGCAGATGACAAACTGCTCATTGATTTTCTGCGCGAGACCGGCTGCTACAGCGTCAAGCGCGGCTGTGAAACAGCAAACTGCGGCCTGTGCAGCGTCATCCTGGACGACAGACCGGTACTGTCCTGCGCCACGCTGGCGGTCCGTGCCGACGGGCGGCAGGTCTTCACTCTGGAGGGTCTGCAAAAAGAAGCGGCCGAATTCGGTGCTTTCCTGGCTGATGAAGGTGCCGAGCAATGCGGCTTCTGCAGCCCCGGCATCGTCATGAGTGTCCTGGCCATGTCCAGAGAACTCCAGGGTCCCACCGATGAGGAAATTGCGCAGTATCTCTCCGGCAATCTGTGCCGCTGCACCGGCTACATGGGTCAGCAGCGCGCCATCCGCAGTTATCTGGAAGCAAAGGGGGCGAAATGATGAAGCATATCAGCAAACCGGTCCGCAAAAAAGACGCCCTGGCACTGGTGACCGGAAAACCGGTATACACCGAGGACCTGACGCCGGCAGATGCTCTGGTGGTCAAGCTGCTGCGCAGCCCCCATGCCCATGCCATGATCACTGCCATCGACACGGAAAAAGCACTGAACGTGCCGGGCATCGAATGCATCCTTACCCATCTGGATGTCCCCGGCGAACGGTTCACCCTGGCCGGCCAGACTTACCCGGAACCCAGCCCCTATGACCGGCTCATTCTGGATCGCCATCTGCGCTTTGTCGGCGACCCCGTTGCCATCATCGCGGGGACCGATGAGAAAGCCGTCGATCAGGCCATGCGCCTCATCGATGTCAGCTACGATATGCTGGAGGCCATCCTGGATCTGCATCAGGCCAAGGATCATGACGTTCTGATCCATCCCGAGGACACCTGGAAGAGCCTGGTCCCGGTGGGAGCGGATAACAAGCGGAATCTGTGCGCCAGCGGCCTCAATGAGCAGGGCGACATCGACGGCGTCCTGGCCGGCTGCGATTACGTCGTGGAAGCCACCTACCATACCAAAGCCAATAATCAGGCCATGATGGAGACCTTCCGGACATATACCTATCTGGATGCCTTCGGCCGGCTCAACTGCATGTCCCCCACCCAGATCCCCTTCCATGTCCGGCGGATCCTCGCCCATGCTCTGGCCATCCCCAAGTCCAGGATCCGGGTGATCAAACCGCGGATCGGCGGCGGGTTCGGCGCCAAGCAGACCGCGGTGTGCGAGATCTATCCGGCCATTGTCACGCTGAAGACGGGTAAACCGGCTCTTTTAGTGTACTCCCGTCAGGAATCACACATTGCCGGATCCCCCCGCCATGAAATGGAAATGACGGTCAAAATCGGCGCAACCAGGGACGGCATCATCCGCGGCATCGATCTGTACACCCTGTCCAATACCGGCGCCTACGGCGAGCACGGCCCCACCACCGTGGAACTCTCCGGCTACAAATCCATTCCGCTGTATGGCAAAGCCGATGCATTCCGCTTCCGCTTTGATGTCGTATACACCAATGTGATGTCGGCGGGGGCCTTCCGCGGATACGGCGCACCGCAGGGAATCTTTGCCGTGGAGTCCGCTGTCAATGAACTGGCCCGGAAAATGAAGATGGATCCGGTGCGGCTCCGTGAGATCAATATGGTCCGGGAAGGTCAGATCATGCCAGCCTACTACGGCGAACGCCTCAACAGCTGCGCCCTGGACCGGTGCATGGCCAGAGCCAAGGAAATGATCCGCTGGGATGAGAAATACCCCTGCAGGGATCTGGGCAACGGCAAGATCCGCAGCGTCGGCGTGGCCATGGCCATGCAGGGCTCCGGGATCTCCAGTCTGGACACCTCCGCCGTCTCACTGAAAGTCAGTGACGATGGGTACTATACCATGGGCATCGGGGCGGCCGACATGGGCACCGGCTGCGATACCAGCCTGGCCCAGATCGCCGCCGAGTGCCTGGGCTGCGAGGTGGAGGACATCATCGTCCACAGCACCGACACCGACTCCTCCCCCTATGATAAGGGCTCCTACGCCTCCAGCACCGCCTATGTGACCGGTATGGCCACCCTGAAGACCTGTGAGGCGCTCATTGCCAAAATCAGGCAGGCCGGTGCCGCCCGCCTCGGCTGCAGTCAGGCCATGGTCGACTTCGACGGAAAAAATGTCTACCACGTGGAGACCAACGAAATGGTCAGTCTGCGGGATCTGGGCAACGAAAACATGGCCGGCGACAAAAACGAATTGTATGCCACCGAGTCCTTCTGCTCCCAGGTCTCCCCCCCGCCCTTCATGGTGGGCATGGCCGAAATCGAGATCGACCGGGAGACCGGAGCATTGGAGCTCATCGATTATGTCGGCGTCGTTGACTGCGGTACCGTCATCAACTCCAACATCACCCGAATCCAGGCTGAGGGAGGCATCGCGCAGGGCATCGGCATGGCACTGTATGAAGACATTCAGTACAGCGACAAAGGCCAGCTCTACAACAACTCCCTGATGCAGTACAAGATCCCCACCCGCCTGGATGTCGGAACCATCCGCGTCGATTTTGAATCCAGTTACGAACCCACCGGCCCCTTCGGCGCAAAGTCCATCGGAGAGGTCGTCATCAACACCCCGCCCCCGGCCATCGCCGGCGCCATCCTGAATGCCGCCGGGATCGCCATCCGAGACCTTCCCATCACGGCTGAGAAAGTCTGGCGTGCACTGGGTGATCCGTCCCAGTGATCTCGGGCCATTGAATCCCCCAGGATCCGATTCCCTGAATTTCAATGGCATTTCCCAATCAGCATGCCAATGCAACAGGGAGCAAATGAACGGTCAGAATGAACGGATCCAGATCAGCGGACCGGAGTCAACGGATCGGAGTCAGCGGATCGAACATGGGCCTGTTTGGGTCCCCTTATATTAAAATGCAGGATAAAATCAGTCAAAGCCAGCCGGGCTTGTGATCCATGGATCAGAGCCGGGCTGGCTTCCTTATCTATTCAGTTGGGATCCTCTGTTCGATCCGGGTCACCGATCGTCCCCGGGGCGTTCGGGTCTGGTCTTCTGAAGACAGTGTCAATGGGACCAAGTCATTTTTTGTCCTCCATCGGATCAGCGATGTCAGTCTCCGGGCGTGATTTCAGGGAGTGCTTTCAGGGCGTGATTTCAGGGCGCGTTTTCAGAGAGACTTCCGATGCCGGATCGAACAGGTGGATCCTGTTGGGTCTGAAGGTTATGTTCAGTTTCTGGT
>CAYYVR010000019.1:10810-24216 GCA_964475185.1 uncultured Clostridium sp.
GCCGGATCGAACAGGTGGATCCTGTTGGGTCTGAAGGTTATGTTCAGTTTCTGGTTCGTCCTGAGGAACCCGTCCTGCTCTGAGGCCACTTTGGCGATGATCTTGCTGCCTTTGTAATCCAGATAGGCAAGGATCTCGGAGCCCATATGTTCACGGACCTCCAGGGTGGTCTCCAGGGTGGTGCCCGGTGACTGGCGGTGCGCTTCCACGACGTCTTCCGCCCGGATGCCCAGCGTCACCGGCTGATCGGTGTATTTTGCCAGGATGTCTTCGCGGAAGGAGCCGGCCGGGAGTGCGATGACGGTCTCATCCATTGACACAGCATAGCCATCTTTATGCCGGCGGATCACAGCCGGCAGGAAATTCATCTGGGGGGTGCCGATGAACCCGGCTACGAAAAGGTTGCAGGGCCGTTCATAGAGCTCCTGGGGCGCGCCGACCTGATGGATGCGTCCGTCTTTCATGACGACGATGCGGTCGGCCATGGTCATGGCTTCCACCTGGTCATGGGTGACATAGACAAAGGTCGTCGCCAGTTCCTGGTGGAGTTTATTGATCTCCGTCCGGGTGGAGGCTCTCAATTTGGCATCCAGGTTCGACAGTGGTTCATCCAGGAGGAAGGCCTGGGGATCACGGACCATGGCTCTGCCCAGGGCGACCCGCTGTTTCTGGCCGCCGGAGAGAGCCTTTGGCTTACGGTCCAGCAGTTCGTCCAGCTGAAGCAGCGCAGCCGTTTCCCGGACTTTCCGGTCGATCTCGTCCTGGGGCATTTTGCGCAGTTTCAGCGCAAAGGCCAGGTTTTTATAGACCGTCATGTGCGGATACAGCGCATAATTCTGGAACACCATGGCGATGTCCCGCTCCTTGGGCTCCACATCGTTGACCAGCTGATCACTGATATAGAGTTCTCCGGAGGTGATCTCCTCAAGGCCCGCGATCATGCGCAGCACCGTGGATTTCCCGCACCCCGAGGGACCGACCAGGACCAGGAATTCCTGATCTTTGATCTCCAGATCGAACTCACTGACGGCCTGGACGCCGCCGGGATAGACTTTACTGATATTTTTTAATTTAATACTGCCCATAATTTAGTTCCCTCGCTCCGTGATGTATCGGACCTGATTGGCTGCTTTCAGTTTATGTTCAGGAATCAGCGCACCCTCCAGCAGCTCGTCATTGAGATAGACTGCCGCCGGTCCGCTTTGCCTGCCTTGCCCGTTTTCGATGGTGATGGTGATCTGTTTTCCCCGGAAGGTCTTCTCAATGACGACTTCCTCCCAGTGGGACGGGATGGCCGGTGCGATGAGCAGTCCCTCCGGCTGGGGCCGCATGCCCAGGATCCCTTCCACGCACCCCGCCATGACGGTGGCGGCGGTTCCGGTGAGCCAGTGGACATGGGAGCGCCCCTGGCGGGGGCTTTCGATGCTCTCGGTGAACTGACCGTAGACATAAGGCTCCAGCTCACGGATCTGTGCCCGATCGTTCTGATGGGCCGGACAGCTTTCGCGATAATATTGGTAGGCGCGGTCGCCTCTGCCCAGAAGGGCTTCAGCCAGGATCAGCCAGCCCTGCGTCTGCAGGAAGATGCTGCCGTTCTCCTTGGTGGACCCGTTGTAGACGGTGGCCAGTGCGCCCTCGAAGCCATGATGTCTGAACGGCGGGGTCATCAGACGGGCCCCATAGGGCGTATTGAGTTCCCTTAAGACTTTATCCAGGACCTGGGCCCCCCGGGTCGGACCGGCCAGTCCCGACACCACCGCCCAGCTCTGCGGGTTCAGCCAGAAACTGGCTTCCGGGTTGGCCTGGGATCCGATGCGCAGTCCATCCTGGGTGATCCCGCGGATATAGCGGTCGTCCTCAAAACAGACGGTCTCAATGAGTTCGCCCAGAGCTCTCCGATCGCCTGCAAGACCTTCCCGATAGCCGTGATCCTGCATCCTGCGGGCAAACTCCGTCTGGATCCCCATGGCCAGGTACAGCTGCATGGCAACAAAGGTGGATTCCCCGGCCGGGCCCAGTCTCAGGCAGTCGTTCCAGTCGGCATGGAGTCCCGCCGGCAGGCCGTGTGATCCCAGATGGTCCATGGAAAACTCAATGGCCCGTTTGAGATGGCCATACACAGTGTCTTCGCCGCCGTCGGCATAGGGAATCACCTGCCGGAGAAATTCGACTTCCCCGGTCTCATCGATGTACTTTTTCACCGTCGGAAACAGCCACAGCGCGTCATCGGCCCGGTAGGACGGATGGCCGGTGTCCCGGACATAGGAAAAATCATCCGGCGTGTCTTCGCTGCCCGGTGTGTGGGTGTATCTGACCAGCGGCAGTCCTGCTCCGGATCGGACCTGAGCCGAGATCATAATGATCAGCTGCTCTTTGGCCTGGGCCGGCGCCAGGTGGATGATCCCCTGGATATCCTGAACCGTATCGCGGTAGCCGAAGCCGTTGCGGTGGCCGCAGTAGATCAGGGAGGCCGCCCGGGACCAGGTGAAGGTCAGGAAACACTGATAGGCATTCCAGGTGTTGATCATGGCATCAAAGGCCGGATCCGGCGTTCTCACCTGAAAGGCGGAGAGCCGTTTCTGCCAGTGGCCTTTGAGTTCATCCAGCTCCGAGGGGACCGTTGCCGGATCGTCATAGCGCGCCCGGATGGATTCCCCCCGGCGGTCATCGCCGGGGGCCAGGATGAAGACCACGGTCCGCTCCTCGCCCGGTGCCAGGGTCAGCCGGGCCTGCAGCGCGCCGCAGCTGTTGAGATTGAAATTCAGACTGTTGTCGCAGCGGCCTGCCTCGACGGCGGCGGGATTCCCGTAGGAGCGCCAGGCCCCCAGGAAATGCTGCTTATCGCCGGTGTAGGAGACAGCCGGTGCCCCGGCCAGCGCAAAGGTCCGCTTTGAACCATCCTTTGAATGTTCATTCAGCGTCTGAATGATCTTATTGTCTTTGTATTCCGTTTTGGAAACGAACAGAGAATACTGCAGGTTCACCAGGTCCTGTTCAAAGTTGGGATCGTTGGTAAATTCGGCATAGCCAAAGACGGAGATCCGCCGTTCCCGGTCACTCGGATTGGTCACTTTGTGACGCCATACCTCCCAGGTCTGATCCAGGGGCACATAGTAGACGGTCTCGGAGACGATGCCTGAACAGGCAGTATCAAAGACCGTGTATCCCAGACCGTGGCGGCAGATCGTTTCATAGCCCTTTGTCTTCCCCACGGGCTGCCACGATGCAGACCAGTAGTCCCCTGTTTCATCATCCCGCAGATAGATGTATCGGCCCGGCCTGTCGTCATCATTGAACCGGTAGCGCAGGATCCGCCCGCGGGCGCCGCTTTTTTCAAAGCTGTAGCCGCCGGCCTGATTGGAGATGATGGCTCCGTAGGCCGGAGACCCCAGATAATTGGCCCAGGGTGCCGGCGTATCGGGCCGGGTGATGACATATTCGCGTTGGGTTTCATCAAAATAACCGTATTGCATGGTGCTATCCCTTCACACTGCCGACGGCAACGCCGCGGACGATGTACTTCGAGAGCAGAATGTACACGAGGATGATGGGGACGATGGCCAGAAAGATCAGGACGTAGACCTGTCCCATGTCAAACTTCAGGAAATCCGCACTCCGCAGCTGCGCGATGAGGATGGGCATGGTCTTTTTATCCGCCGAGCGGATGATCAGCGCCGGAATGAAGTAATTGTTCCAGGAGCTGACAAAGGTAAAGATCGCCTGGACGGCAATGGCCGGCTTCATGATGGGCAGGACGATCAGGTTGAAGGTCCGAAACTCACTGGAGCCATCCATGCGGGCGGCTTCCACCACTGCCTTGGGCAGATTGCTCTGCATGTAGGACAGCATGAAATAGAAGATGATGGGCGCTGCGATGGAGGGCAGAAACAGGGGCGTCAGGGTATCGATGAGCCCCAGCTGACTCATCCAGCGGATGAAGCCCAGGGCTGACACCTGAGGCGGCACCATCATGATCATCATGATGAAGGTGAAAATGATCCGTTTGAAGCGGAATTCATAAGTGTGGATGGCAAAAGCCGTCAGCACGGAGAAATAAGTGGACAGGATCGCCGACAGACTGGAGACCAGGAGCGAATTCCGGATCCCCTTGAGCACCGGCAGATTTTCATTGGCCAGGACCTTGTTCAGGTTGCGCATGAAGAAATCGCCGGGGAGGAAGGAAAACCCCTGCTGGATCTGGGAGTGGGCCCGGGTCGCATTGATGATCAGGGCATAGAAGGAAAACAGACAGAGAAAGGCAAGGAAGATCAGCACGAAATAACGCAGGCCCTTGTTCAGTTTACGCATCATCATGATAACTTCCCTCCTTTCCCGGCAGGTTTTGCCGCCGGCCTGATTTTCGGGATCGTTTGTTTCGCATTGGGATCACGCTCGGTGAGGTTCCTGTATACAATGAAGCTCAAAATGGCAGTGACCATGAATAAGATCACAGACAGCGCACCGGCCAGACCGTAGTTTTTGCTGAACAGGTGCTTGTTCAGGAACATGATCATGGTCATGGAGGTCCGGTTGGGACCGCCGCCGGCATCGGTGAGGATCTGGGGCACATCGAACATCTGGATCCCGCCGATCATGGAGGTCAAAAGCACATAAACCAGAATCGGCCGGATGGACGGGAGGGTTACGTTCCAGAAGGTTTTCCAGGAGCTGGCGCCGTCGATCTGAGCGGCTTCCATGATGGAATAATCGATGCCCATCACCGCCGCCATCAGAAGGATCGTGGTATTGCCAAACCACATCAGGAAATTCATCAGCGCAATGAGGGCGCGGTTTCCGAACACACTGGCAAAAAAGTCGATGGGCTCAAATCCCATGGACACGAGAATATTGTTCACCGGGCCGATATCTGAAAACAATGCCCAGAACAGCATGGCAAAGGCTGCGGCCATGATCAGGTTCGGCATATAGATCACGGTTTTGAAGAAACTGACAAATTTCAGATTCATCCGCAGATTGGTGAACCAAAGGGCCAGCAGCATCGATACGATGAGCTGCGGTACAAAGCCCATGATCCAGATCAGCATCGTATTATAGGCATATTTGGGCAGATCGGAATCAAACAGAATGGCCTTGTAATTGTCGAATCCGACAAAGGTCGGGCCGATCTGGCGGAGTCCGCTCATGTAATTTTCAAAAAAACTGTTGTAGAAGGTCGAACCAAGGGGGATCAGGGAAAAGATCACATACGTCACAAAGAACGGGATCAGAAACAGGTAACCCCACCTGGAGTAATTGACCGAGGATCTTCGTTTGCTGGTTTTCAAATTGCATCACCTCAGGATAAGGAAGAGGGAGTGCGGAACCCGCGCTCCCCCAAACCTTGCTTTCGTATTAAGGTCTCTTCAGTTCAGGATATTTTTCGATGACGGCCGTGTAGAAGTTGTTCATTGCCGTGTCGTAGTCCACCGTACCGTTGAAGTAGTCAGCATAGGCCGTCTGGATCTCTTCGGTCATCCCCTGGTCATAGGGCGTGATGTTGCTCATGTCGATGCCCTTGGCGGATTCGGCGAACAGTTTGATGTGATTCTGGCCGCCGAGGAATGCAGAGGCAAAAGTGTCATCCGCTGCCAGCGCGTCCATGGCTTCGATGTTATTGGTGAAGTCCTGGGTATCCTTGGTGATCCTGGTCAGGGTCTCTTTGTCCATGGTCATGGTCTTCATGATGTCATGGACCAGCGTGAGATTATCTGAACCCTTGACGGCTGCCAGCCAGCTTCCGCCCCAGTAGTAGTTCTGCGGGCCGGTCACGACACCGTAGTCGCCGAAAATCCCATTGCCTTCCGTTGCGGCTTTGTATGCATCCGGGTCACCGGTTGCGGATACGCCTTCGGGAAGCGGTGTTTCCAGTGCATTGCCCAGCAGTGTGAAGTTGATGCCCCAGGTGGAGTAGAAGAATCCGAAGACTTTTCCGGCCGGTCCCTGGTCTGCCTGCCACTGATCGTCCCACAGGGAGGATTTGTTGTTATAGCCTTTGTCCGTAAAGGTTTTGGTCTGCTCGATCCAGTTCACGATGGCGGGATCGACATTGATGGTGTTGTTGTCATCCACCCACTTACTGGTCATGTTGTTGCTGAAGACCCGGAATGAATCATCAAAGCCGGACAGCATTTTGTAGCCCTTGGCATTGGCCTGTTCGGCCACCGCATTGAACTTGTCCCAGTCAGCCAGTGCTTCCTGCACTGCTGCGGGGTCGTCGGTTCCGAGGACATCGTTGGCGATGGATCTTCTGTAGGCGAAAAGCCCCGGGGTTGCCTGCCAGGAAGATCCCTTGAGCACCCCGTTGGAATCGGTGACGATGTCCTGGGTGTATTTATACTGACCTGCCAGATCTGCATCGGTGAAACCCAGATCATTTCTCAGATCCAGCGTGTAGTCGGCATTCATTCCCCTGGGGGAAACCTGCGAGATCCATCGCCTGACCTTGTCCAACGCAACGGCAGAAATAAAAAACATCACCCTGCACAGCCTGGCGGAATGGTGTCTGTGGGATGCTGTGGAGGATGGCCAGAATTTTCAGCGCAGCTTAAACATTGCGGAAGTGGAAGTCGAGGACGGCGTCATTTACCATAAGACCGAATACCGCGAACGCAGAAACCATTATGCCTATTACAGCGTCAACCGCCCCATCCAGGGATACGATACCGACCGGGATGCCTTCCTGGGCAGTTTCCGCGGCTTTGACGACCCCCGGGCGGTGGCGGAGGGAACCTCCGCCCAGTCCATGGCCCATGGCTGGTATCCCATCGGCAGTCACCGCCTGGAACTGGAGCTGGCGCCCGGCGAACAGAATGAACTCATCTTCGTCCTGGGCTATGCCCAGAACCGGGCGGACGATAAATGGGAAGGTCCCGGCCGCATCAATAAAGCCCCGGCCCGCCGGGTCATTGAAAAATTCAGCACGTCCGAAGCGGTCGCCCTTGAACTGCAGCATCTGAGAGATCACTGGACCGATCTTCTCTCCACCTTTCAGGTGACCAGCGCCCAGGAGCGCATGGACCGGATGGTGAACATCTGGAATCAGTATCAGTGCATGGTGACGTTCAACATCAGCCGCAGCGCCAGCTACTACGAAAGCGGCATGGGGCGGGGCATCGGCTTTCGCGACGGCACCAGGATCTGCTGGGCTTTGTGCACCTGATCCCGGAAAAAGCCCGGGAACGGATCATCGACCTGGCTTCCATCCAGTTCGCCGACGGCTCCACCTACCACCAGTTCCAGCCTCTGACCAAAAAAGGCAACGACGCGGCCGGCGGCGGATTCAACGATGACCCCCTGTGGCTCATCGCCAGCACCGCCGCCTACATTCGGGAAACCGGCGATGCATCCATTCTGGATACGCCGGTCCCCTTCGACAATGCCCCGGGCACAGAAGTGCCGCTGTTTGACCATCTGCGCCGCAGCATCCGCTACACCATCGACCATAAAGGTCCCCACGGCCTGCCCCTCATCGGCCGGGCCGACTGGAACGACTGTCTGAATCTGAACTGTTTTTCCACCACGCCGGGTGAAAGCTTCCAGACCACCTCCAATTTTGAAAGCGGCATCGCCGAGAGTGTCTTCATTGCCGGCCTGTTCGTCAAATACGGCCGGGAATACGCAGACCTTTGCACCCGGTTCGGGTCCGGGGAAGAAGCGCTGGAGATCCTGGGCCATGTCAGCACCATGACACAAGCCGTCTATGACCATGGCTGGGACGGCGCATGGTTCCTCCGGGCCTTTGATGCCTATGGCCATAAAGTCGGCAGTGCCGACTGCGAAGAGGGCAAAATTTTCATTGAACCCCAGGGCATGTGCGTCATGGCAGATCTGGGACTGGATAACGGCTATGCCGAAAAAGCCCTGGATTCGGTCCGCGCTCATCTGGTGGGCGACTACGGCATCGAACTCCTCGCCCCCTGCTATACCCGCTATCACGTGGAACTGGGGGAGATCACCAGCTATCCGCCGGGCTACAAGGAAAACGGATCGGTCTTTGCCCATAACAACCCCTGGGTGAGTATCGCCGAAACCAGGCTGGGCCGCGGCGAGGAAGCTTTCGATCTGTATCGCCGGCTCTCCCCCGCCTACCTCCAGGATGTCACCCATATCCGCAGGACCGAGCCCTATGTCTACAGTCAGACCATCGCCGGACGTGCCAGCGCCTCCCCGGGTGAAGCTAAAAACTCCTGGCTCACCGGCACCGCCGCCTGGTCCTTTGTCAGCATCAGTCAGGCCATCCTGGGCATCCAGCCGGACTTTGACGGACTGCGCATCGCCCCCTGCCTCCCCGCTGATCTGAAACACTATACGGTCACAAGAAAATTCCGAGGCTGCACCTACCACATCACCGTGGAGCAGGCCGGACTGTCCGCCCCTGAAATCACACTGGACGGAAAACAGCTGCCCGATGACCTGATCCCCCTGCAGACCGGCCCCGACTGTCATGTCCAGGTCCGCGTCTGATCCAGCCGGATCCCTGAGAGAAAAAAGACTGCGAAATCCCTTCCGGATTTCCGCAGTCTTTTTTTCTGATCACATTTTTATATCTGACCTGGTTCATTTATTTGGTTTTCTTATGCCATCCGTTGATCGGACTCCCGTTGCCGGGCGGCCGCTGATCCCGGCTTCTCATCCCTCTCCCATTCCTTGTTTCTGATTTTCTGATCATTGAGTCTGATTTTCTGGATTGAGCCTGATCTTCGGGACTGAGCATAAACCCGGGCAATGATCCTGTCTGACCGCTAGATCGATGATTTCTCTGCTGCGGCCATTGCCGGATCAGAAAGATCGATCCCCCTTTGCCCGGAGCGATCCACGAGAAGGGGCGGCATCTTTTGGATCTCAAAGGGGGTCTCCTGATAGACACAGTAATTGAGCCAGTTGGAGAAGAGCAGCTGCGCATTGCTGCGCCAGGTCACCCGCACTTCGCCTTTGGGGTCATCATTGGTGAAGTAGTTCAGCGGCAGCTGATCGACACCGGCGGCCTTGTCGCGCTCATATTCCTTGCGCAGGGTGTCCCGGTCATACTCGCCGTGACCCTGAACGAAGATCTGCCGCCGGTCGGCAATGGAGGCGATGTGGACACCGGCCTCCTCCGATTCTGCCAGGATCCGCATCCCAGGAACTTTTTCGAATTCCGAGCGCAGGATCTGGGTGTGGCGGGAATGCGGAGCCGGAAAATAGTCGTCAAAGCCCCGCATCAGGCGTCCGCCTGATGGCAGCACGCGGTGCTCAAAGATCCCGAAGAGCTTGCGGTCCAGGCGGTAACGCTCCACCCCGTAATGGTAATGGAGAGCCGCCTGGGCGCCCCAGCACAGGTGGAGGGTGCTGTAGACGTTGCGGGTGGAATAATCCATCAGTTCGGTGAGTTCTTCCCAGTAGTCCACCGCCTCATAGGGCATATTCTCCACCGGAGCACCGGTGATGATCATCCCGTCAAAAAACTGATCTCTGATCTCCTCGAAACTCTGGTAGAAAGCTTCCAGATGTTCCTTCCCCGTATTTTTCGAGTCGTGGCTTTTCATGTGGATCAGATGGATGTTGACATGGAGCGGCGTGTTGGCCAGCATGCGGATCAGCTGGGTCTCCGTCTCGACTTTGGTGGGCATCAGGTTGACGATGGCAACTTCCAGGGGCCGGATGTCCTGGCTGAAAGCCCGGGCATCCTTCATCACAAAGATTTTTTCCTGCTTCAGAGTCCGATAGGCCGGCAGCTGGGCCGGGATCACCACTGGCATGGCGCTCTACAAGGCCGAGGCGGTGATGCCCCGGTCAAAATCAGCGATGATGTCGTCAATGTTCTCCAGCCCCACGGAGACCCGGATCAGATCCGGCAGGACCCCGGCTTTGATCTGCTGCTCTTGTGTGAGCTGGCGATGCGTCGTGCTGGCCGGATGAAGGATGCTGGTGCGAAGATCCCCCAGATGGACCACCATCGCCGTCAGCTCCAGGTGTTTGATCAGTTCCCTGCCGGCCTGGGCACCGCCTCTGATCCCGAAGGTCAGGATGCCGGAACCGCCCCTGAGGTATCGTCTGGCTTCCTCATAGGTCGGATGATCTTCCAGGAAAGGATAGTTCACCCAGCTGACGCCGGGATGGCCTTTCAGGAACTGAGCCAGCTTCAGGGCGTTCTCGCAGTGGCGTTCCATCCGCAGATGGAGGGTCTCCAGTCCCAGATGGAATAGGAAGGCGCTGAAAGGGCTCAGCGTCATGCCCAGATCCCGCAGAAGCTGGACCCGGGCCTTGGTGGCGTAAGCGGCCGGTCCGAAGTCTTTCACATAGCTGATGCCATGGTAGCTGGGATCGGGATCCACCAGCTCCGGGAATTTGCCGTTATCCCAGTTGAAGGTCCCGCCGTCGATGACGATGCCGCCCACGCTGGTGGCATGGCCGTCGGTGTATTTGGTGGCGGAATGGATGATGATGTCCGCACCGTGTTCAAAGGGACGGCACAGGATGGGCGTGGCCAGCGTATTGTCGACGATGAAGGGAACGTCCAGGGCTTTCGCGGCCCGGGCGAATTTATCGAAGTCCAGCACATTCAGGCCCGGATTGCCGATGGTCTCGCCGAAGACGGCCTTGGTTTGATCCCGGCCGGCTGCAATGATCTCCTCCAGGGAAGCTGCCGGGTCGATGAACGTGACGTCGATCCCCAGCTTTTTCAGCGTCACCCCCAGGAGATTGAAGGTTCCGCCGTAAATGGTGGAGGCGGCAACGATGTGGTCCCCGGCGGAACAGATATTCAGAAACGCCATGGTGGTGGCCGCCTGTCCGGAGGATGCGGCCACAGCGGCGACGCCGCCTTCCAGCAGCGCCATTTTCTTTTCAAATTCCGCCACGGTGGGGTTGGAAATACGGCTGTACATGTGCTCGGCACTCTTTAAGTCAAACAGATCCGCCACATCGTTGGAATCATAATACTGATAGGTGGTGCTCTGAACGATGGGAAGGACCCTGGGCTCACCCGACTCCGGTTTGTACGTGCCCTGGACGCAATTGGTTTCGATGGAATATTTATTCATGATGGTCTCCTTTGATCACAGCCTGCTCAATCAAAAAGGCTCCCCTGGGGGAGCGCTCTGAACCTCTCCTTATCTGCCAGTAAATACTGTTGGAATTGGCACCTTGCGTCCATGACGTAGGTTGCCGAGGTCTCACCGGGCCAGTCCCTCAACCTCTCTTGATAAGCTGTGATATTCAATTTTAGTTTAATAACTGATTCTCATTTTAACCGTCAAAAAATCAGATGTCAAGGCAGTCTGATACCAGTTTCACAGGTTTTACCCGGTTTTTACTGAACATAACGTTTTCATGGATGATTATGGGACAGTTCTCTTTTGAATGAGGCACCAAACAGGCAGAGGAGCGATCCATCCATCAAAAAAGATTCAACTCTACTCCCAAATCGATCCGGGTCATTCCAGCGGGACGGGCACCGTCTTTTCGCCGCGGAGCGCTTTGATGGTTCTGGCGCGAAAGCGCAGGGTGAGGAAGATGGCCCGGATCGTCAGATCCAGTAAAATCGACAGCCAGACCCCGGCAATATCCATGCGCAGACCGATGCCCAGGAGATACACTCCCACGACCCGGATCCCCCACATTCCGATCATGGTGCTGTAAAGCGGTGATTTGGTGTCGCCGATGCCCTGAAGGGCTCCGGCAAGGATCAGACTGAAGGCCAGGGGGACCTGGGCAAAGGTGTCAATGCGCAGCGCCGTGACGATTTTCGCGATGGCATCGGGCTCCTTCGTGAACCAGGAGGCAAACCAGGGCGCGCCGATGAACAGCACGATGCCGCCCAGGGCCATGACGCCGGCCCCGATCCGGACCGCGCCCATCCCGTATTCATAAGCTTCCCGCTTGTTCCCCCGGCCGATGCTGTTGCCAGCCAGCACCGAAGCGGCGGTTGCCAGGCCGAAGGCCGGCATATAGGTGAAGCTTTCAATATTGCCGGCAATGGTATGCGCCGCATAGGTTTTGACCCCCATGGAGACGATGAGTCCGAAATACAGCACCTGGCCCAGGCGCATGACGAGACGTTCCATGGCGGCCGGGATGGATAAACCGACCAGCTCCCGGTCATTGGACCGCAGAAAAATCTCCGATGGGCGAAAGGCCAGTTCCGTCCGGCCGATCCGGCGAAACATCAGGACCGACCCAATGATCCGGGCAGTCATGGTCCCGATGGCGGTTCCCAGGATCCCCAGCGCCGGGATGGGGCCCAGACCGAAGATCAGGACATAGTCAATGAGGACGTTGAGAATGTTGACGGCTGTGTTCACGGCCATGGGCGTTTTGGCATCTCCCGTTGCCCGCAGGATGCTCCCAAAGGTCGAGAGCAGTGACATAAAGACCGAGGTCCCGCCGACGATGAGAAAAAAGGGCATGGCGGCGGATACGACATTGGCCTCGGCGCCCATGATCTGGAGCAGCGGACGGGCAAACAGCAGCGTGGCAACACCGAAGACGATGCCCGTCAGAAGTGACAGCCCCGTCGACTGAATGGCGATGTTTCGTGCCGATGCCTTATCCCCGGCCCCCAGATACCTGGCGACCAGGGATGAGGTCCCCACGCTCAGGGCGATGAAAACTGCCAGGTAGACCGCCAGGATATTGTTCGAGATCCCCACGGCGGTGACGGCCAGAAGGCCGATCCGGGCGATCATCAGGGTATCGATGAACCCCACCAGGGTCTGCAGGATACTTTCTACGGTGGCCGGAATGGCCAGATCGAGAATTTTTTCGGACCGTTCACTGATCTTCATGATGACTTCCTTCGGGCCATGTCCGACCCATTTGATTTTTTTCGGCCCCGGAAACCGTATGATGTATGATTTCCTGACCTGAAATGGTCCCTTCAGATCCCTTCAGATCCCTTCAGATCGAAATAAATCGATCCGGCATTTTTTTAGCTTCCTATATCTTGCCCTTCGAACTGTATCTGTCTGTATCGATCGGAATCCAAGAGTAATTTTTGCAGCGATCTGCATGCTCCGGTAGCACCCAAACTCAAATCTGGCACTTATTTCAAAAAGATTTTCAAAGCCTGATCCAGATCGGCCAGGACCTTGTCCTCTCCTGTTGCCACGGCATCCACGACACAGTGATTGATGTGATCGAGAAGAACGATCTGTCCGATGCCGTTGATGGCGGATCGAACCGCCGCCAGCTGGATCAGGATCTCACTGCAGTCTCTTCCCTCTTCCACCATCTTTCTGATGGCTTCCATATGACCGATGGACCGGGCCATCCGGTTCAGTATCTTTTTAGTTTCCTGATGTTCGTGTTTTTCAGACATCATGCCCCTCCCATATCCCCCCTGGGGGGATATGGAAAGTATAGCGCAAAGTCCATCCGTTCTGCAAGGTCTCTATTCAAAAAACAGCCCCGCTCCCGCTGTCGTTGGT
>CAYYVR010000020.1:0-1257 GCA_964475185.1 uncultured Clostridium sp.
CCGTACTTCACAGGGTCGGTCTCATCAATGATGAACTGATTGAATCCCGTGATCCAGGCAGATCCCGTGATCTGGGGAATGTAGGCGTCGAACTTGCCGACTTTGGTCTTACCGATGATCTTTCCCCGAAAGATGGTTCCGGTGATGGATTCGTTGACGAATTCTTCGCCGATGGCCAGCTCCCCTTTGGCACACATGGCTGCCATCTTGGCGCAGGTCCCGGTGCCGCAGGGCGACCGGTCGATCTGCCGCTCACCGAAGATGACCACATTGCGGGCATCAGCCTTTTCGGAAAC
Source organism: uncultured Clostridium sp. (assembly GCA_964475185.1). Classification (GTDB taxonomy): domain Bacteria; phylum Bacillota; class Clostridia; order Clostridiales; family Clostridiaceae; genus JG1575. The sequence continues at coordinate 297 of CAYYVR010000020.1, forward strand.
CGGAGGTCCGTAGATCTCAATGAGATCCACCGTATCGATGTGCGTCAGCGTCGGGTGAGCGACTTTGATCTCGCGATTGATGATCTCCCGAAGTTCCAGCGCCTGTTTCATCAGTTTTTCACTGTATTCGGGCCGGATGTCGCAGCAGAAATAATCGGACTTGATCAGCGCGAAGAAGGAGCCGCCGAAGGCGATATCGAAGGTGACTTCGCCCAACAGGGGGGTGGTCAGGGTCACATCCTGTTGATAGAGAAATGAGGGCACATTGGTGAAGGTGACGGATTTTGCCTTGTCTCCCTCCACTTCCACTGCCGCTTCGATGAGTCCTGCCGGGGCTTCCAGTGTAACGTAGGTCACCGGCTCGATCCGCCGGACGATGCCGGTCTCCACTGCAGCGGTGGCCGCACCGATGGTCCCGTGACCGCACATATTCAGATAGCCGCTGCCATCCATGAAGATGATGCCAAAGTCAGCCTCCTGGTGGATGGGGGCTGTCAGGATCGATCCGAACATATTGGCGTGGCCCCGGGGCTCCAGCATCACAGCCCGGCGCAGCCAGTCCAGATGCTCTTCCATATATTCTTTCTTTCCGGTCATGGTGTCTCCCGGTATGTTTGGAACACCTCCGACAATGATCCGAGTCGGTTCTCCGGCAGTATGGGAATCGATGCCGTTCAAAATTCGGTTGATAATCATAAATTATTCTCCTGATGTGATCCATGGAACGGTTACTGAACTTGCTTCCTTCCACGGGGTTTTATACATAATTGGGTCCAACGCTGCTGTCACGGCCTGAGATCCAATCGTTCAATGAAAGATCCCTGCAGGACTCGATGGACGGGAGGTCTCCTTCAATGATTGGAAACGTTATCCTGGGCCTCTGAAAAAAAAGTCTTTCAAACAGCGTAGAAAGACTGAACATCTTTGCCTTGGTTAAGCTTTCGATTTTTATTTATTAAGA
>CAYYVR010000020.1:1357-8180 GCA_964475185.1 uncultured Clostridium sp.
TATTCAAAGGGCAGCGGCACGATGATCCCGGCGGAAGGGATGCGGATCAGCTCTTCCAGGGCAGCCCGCACGATGCCGGTCTGCATTTCCGGATTGTTGGGTTCTCCGGCATTGGCCCCCATGGGCACTCTGGGTGCAACGGCTCTGGGTGTGCCGGTCTGACGGACGACGGGCGGCAGGGCTGCGATGATGATGGTGGGAATCCCCGATTCCTCAATAGCCCGCTGTACGATGACAGCAGACCGATGACAGGTCCCTCAGCCGGCGGTCAGAAGGACCGCATCGACGGCTTCGGCTTTCAGACGCCGGGCGATCTCAGGGCCGGTCTCATCGTGGAACTTGTCCTGATCACCGCCGCCGCCCATGAATCCGAAATGGACCGGGGCGACTTCCCGGATGAATCCGGCCTGTGCCAGCTCCTGCAACCGGGTAATGGGGAACATGGCATTGATGTCCTTATTGACATCGCCATTGTCATAGCCGCCATGGGAGACCATCAGCGCCTCGGCTTTCACATCCCCCGGGATCTCCCGGAAGGAAAAATCGCCGGCCAGATTGAAGCGCGGGTCGGATTTCAGGTGTACGCCGGCTGCCGACGCGATGGCGATGCGCATGTCTTTTAGTTCTTTGGTCACCTCGGTCCAGACCGGACTGGGGGTGACGGGGACAAAGATCTCAGACTGGAGACCTTTAATGATTGTCAGATCCATGGGGAACCTCCTCTGTGTTTTGATCGGTGACGTTCGGATCGGCGACTTCCAGATCGGCGACTTCCGGGTCGGTGACGTTCGAATCGCTGTCATTCAAATCGCTGTCTTCCGGGTCGCTGTCTTTGTGTTCACTTGCAGATCGCTGCGTGGATTTCATGTCACTGTGACGCTGGATGTTGTTTCGGTATTCCTCGTTGATCTCCGGGGACAGGACTTCCGGATAGCTCATGACGAAGCCCACTTCCATGCCAACTTCCAGCGCCCAGTCGGTGATGAGCATCCGTTTGGGCAGCCGGATATGACCCAGGCGGCCTTTGAGATCGATGGCCACACCGCCGTCGGTGACTTCGACGATGATGCCTTCATGATAGGTTTCGGTGGACAGGTATTTCAGTTTTTCCATTATTCGTCCTTCTCATAGATCTCAGCCCGCTTGCGGGATTTTTCCAGGGACTGCTCATTGTCTTCCAGGGGGATTTCCCGGCCCGTGGCCTGCGTGATGCGATCGATGTTGTTCAGTTTCACGTCATTGCTCCATTTGCGGTCCGCTTCCAGAACATCTTCACCGGCCATGACGGTTTTGAGCATGGCCATGGCCCGGATGGCATCTTCCGGCGCCAGGCAGTTGTTCTCCAGGATCTCATTTTCGATGCCCTGTCTGGATTTGTTGTTGTCGATCATGTATTTCATGTATTCATTGCCGACGACCAGGGCACCCTGCACCGCACAGAATGACATGCCCACCACAGGATAGCCTCTTTTGCCGACTTCCTCATGATGCGCGGCGAAATCAATGTGATTGTTGCCGAAGCCTTCGGTGGTGATGATGACCCCGTCGGGATCAATGGCTTCAACGGTCATGCCCAGACGTTTGGATACGTAGAATTTCTCTGAGTTGATCTGCGGCGAGCCGACCAGCAGCACACCGCACAGATCGATCTCCTCGTCCGCCATGGCTTCCAAAACCAGCGGTTCCCTGAAATAATGGCGGGAGGTTTCCTTGGAAGCCGGTCCGATGCAGGTCAGGGCATGGATCCCGCCGTCCAGGACTTCCAGCGGCGAGAGCATCACCGGCAGATTGCCCAGGTCGACATTGGGCTTGGCGCCCAGCGTGCCCACGGGTTCCACGGGCAGGATCAGATTATCGTGCATGGCGCCCTGACCCATGATCTCTTTGACGATGAGGACTTTTCTGCGCCCGGCCTTCTTCACCTGACGGAACTCCTCACTGCGGCTCACCAGCGCTTCTTCAGCCGCTTTCAGAGCGTCCCGGATCTCCTCGGTGATGAAATCCGACGCCTTGTGCGCAGCCAGAGGACCCGGCCGTTCCATATTGGTGCCGGCTTTGATGGTCACCTGAGTCTTGATGAAGATGTCTCCCCTGTCCGGTGAACCGGGCCGGCCCCACATGATGTTCCGGTCCATGGGTCCTTCCGAGGATCCGAATTCTCCGATCTGGACGCCGTTTTCATCGGTTCCGGTCACCATCATGACGGCACCTTCCAGGACCCGGGTGATGCCCTCGCCCAGTTCGCCCTCTTCCTTGGCGGCGATGGGCTGAACATCCATGATCGTTTCCGAATATCTGGCGTACTCCGCCGGTGTGATGATCTCAAGAATCAGATCCGTCACCAGTTTCTGGGAGGCAACGGCATCGGCCTCGATGCCGTCGCGGATATATAAAGTGGTCTCTTCGATCTTCGTTTCCGATCCCCGCAGGACCCGGGTGATGGGAAGATAGTTTCTGCGCAGCGTCCGCAGAACCTTCTCCTCCGCCGGTTTTCCAGGTTGTTCGGAGGCCGGGCCTGATGCAGCCTGCTGGAGCTGGCCTGCAGACGGACCGGCCAGGTTCACCGGGATTTTCAGATCGATATCTTTGCCTTCGCCGATGTGGATGTGGATGAAATCCATCGCGGACCGGGCATTGATCTGATCCGCCGGGACGGGCCCATCGTCGGCCAGGATGGCGTTGGCCCCGGGGTGCTCTGCCTGTTCGGTTTCCTGAAAAAATGGCTGGTCCGGCAGATCGACCATTTCTCTGGTGATGGGCATCAGAGCGTCCAGCGTTACGTTCAGCTTCCCGCCCAGGACTTCCCCAATGGTCAGCGTATCTGCCGGAAATTCCAGCAGGCCGGTTTCTTCCAGATCCGGAAAAATAGCCGGATCCTCCAGAATGGATGGTTCGATCACTGAACCCGCTTCAAACCGGCAGCATGTGACTGCCTTGTCCTTTGCATGCGCCCGGGCAGAATCTTTTGTGATAGACATGTATTTTCCTCCTGATCGACGATTGATTTTTTGTGAATGGTCTTTGGTCTTATACGGTCTGTATTTGGTTCTCTCTATGATGAGCGGTTTGCTTCTCATGGGACCTGATAAATTGACCAGCTTCTGATTTGCTTTGATTTGCTTTGATCTGTTTTCGAATCATCTGTTCGCTATTGATCCAGCTGATCCCTTGGACCTGCTGATCCCTTGAACCCTGCGGATCGCTATTTTCGGCTGTTTATTCCTGCTGAATCATGGATCCGGTCGTTTCCTGCCATGATCTGAGGGCATCGGCTCCGGGCTCAGGCCAGCTACAGCAGCGACTCATCGTAAAAGCGGATGAGCGGCTGATCCATGGTCTCCATGACATGGTCTGTGATGTGGTGGACCTCCATCCCGAGCCTGGGTGCGGATCCCATGACGGTGTTGGTGCAGTCGGTGCAGTGCCCGATGAGGACATGCCCGGCGCCCAGTTTCTTCAGGGCCAGGACTTTCTCGGCCTGTCCGGGACAGTTTCCGGGATTCATGCATTTATACGTTCCTTTGTTTTCCACGGCATTTTTACAGATCTCGTGGCCGACGATGGTTCCGTCCATGGAGGCAGCGACCTGTTCCAGGCGGTCATAGAGCGGCCCGCAGGCGCACTGGATGATTCCCAGGGGCTGCTTGCCGATGGTCTGAAAGGGTTTGGTCACAATGATCCCGCCCAGCGTTTTGACCAGATGATCTTCCCGGGATCCGCGCCGGCCGGTATACGGTCCGCCCAGAAGGATTTCGCCCATGGATTCTCTGATCCCCCCAAAAGAATCCAGCATCGCTCCGATATTTTTTCCTACGGGGACCCGGATCACCCGGGCCGCCCCGGGCTCCAGACCGTTCAGTTCTCCGGCCACGGTGATGTATTTGTCGATGAGGGGTTTTCCGTCCAGGACGGCATCGCGGATCGCATACAGCGTTTCCGCATTGAAGACCACCGCGTCGGCCTCGGAAGGGAGCTGCGTGGTTTCCAGCAGCTGATTGATGGTATCCCGGAGCAGGGCCCGTTCCTCCCCCACCGGATACACATTGCGCAGCGGCAGGACCCGGATATCTCTGATCCCCAGTGTTTTCAAAGTCCCCGTCAGCTGGCGGATCTCATCGCGGTGTTTGAATTTCATCCCGATGATCCCTTTTCCGGCACCGGTGGCTTCCATGGCGATCCTCATGCCCTCCAGTAGCCCTTTGGGGTTTTCCCGGATCTGATGGAGGTTATGCTCCAGCACGGGCTCGCATTCGGACGCATTGCAGATGATATATCCCTGCGGACTCAGTTTCGTTCCGATTTTTACATAACTGGGGAACCCGGCGCCGCCCAGTCCGACGATCCCGGCTTTGCGCAGAATGTCTGCAGCGGATCCGGACCGGTCGATCCCGAGAAAATCATCCTCGGATTCGCCGGATCCCAGGATCGATATATAGGACTCCGTGACTTCCCCGACGGTGCCGGTCACGGAGCTGTGCAGGTCGACGCTTAATCTGGCCGGATCCATGGCGGCAATGATCTGGCCGCGCCGGACCGCCTCACCCGGCGAGACGACGGGCTGAGGGGGTGCGCCGATCCCCTGCTTCAGAAATATCTTGAACAGTTCAGACATACAAAGCCTCCTTTCTGACTCTCTATATGTTAAGCAATTCCTATGCCAAAATCTGAAAAAAGCCTCTCATCCGCCCGGCGCCGATCTGCCGGGAAAAAAAATACCCATCCGACGGATCTGGATGCACAATAAAACGACGATATTTCGTCTTCATGCCGAAATATCGTCGTTTTATTTCATTTCATCTGGTTCAGCTTGCTTTGCAGCGTGGTTCTGGGGACCTTCAGAAATTCTGCCGTCTTTGCGATGTTGCCATCGTGGAGGGCCAAGGCCCGGGTGATCAGCTCCGCTTCAAACTGACGGACCTGTTCTTTCAGTCCTCCCTGAAGATCCATCGCCGCATCATTGATCCGCAGTGAGTTTCTGATCTCCCGGGGGATGACATCGGCTTCGATCTGACGGCCGGTGGTCATCACCACCATCTGGCGCATGACATTTTCCAGTTCCCGCATATTTCCGGCCCAGTGATAGCCCCTGAGGATGGCCATGGCCTCCGGACTGATGGTCTCAATGTCCCGGCGATAGTATTTTTTGATCTTCTCAAAGAAATACCGGATGAAATCCTCCAGATCTTCCCTGCGCTCACGCAGGGGCGGGATCCGAAGGCCGATGCCCTTGATCCGGTAATACAGATCGATGCGAAACTCTTTTTCATCCACCAGCTTCTGCAGATCCACATTGCAGGCACTGATGATGCGGACATTGACGGGGATGTCCCGTTCAGATCCCAGCCGCCGGACTTTTCCCTCCTGGAGGACGCGGAGCAGTTTCGTCTGCTGAGTCAGGGGAAGTTCACTGATCTCATCGAGAAACAACGTCCCGCTGTCCGCCTGCTCGAAATAGCCGGCCTTGCCTTTCTGATCGGCGCCGGTGAAGGCGCCTTTGACATAGCCGAAGAATTCACTTTCAAACAGCGAATCAGGGATCGCCGAACAGTTCACCGCAACAAATTTCCCCTGTAACTGGCTTTCCCTGTGAATGAACCGGGATAACAGCTCCTTTCCCGTGCCGGTCTCGCCGGAGATGAAGATGGGAACATCGGTACCGGCACTCCTCAGGACTTTTTGCAGCTGCTCCTTCATGGCGGGGTTGGTGCCCACAAAAAAATCGGTCCCCTCATGAGGTTTTCCCACGATTTCATCTGTCAGCGTTTCAATGGTCCGCCGGGCTTCTTTCAGTTTCAGATCCAGATCGATGACCTCTTCCAGATCCCGGTCGGTGCTGACACAGCCAATCAGTTCTCCGCTGGAATAAAGCGGCGAGGCAGAGATCATGATCTTCCGGTTCTGCGTTTTGTGGACGATGTCCTTGAAGGATTTTCCCGTTCTCAGGACCTCCACGTCAATGGCATCGGGAAAAAATTCCTCCAGCTTGCGGCCAAGGATCTCTTCTTTCCTTATGTTATAGATCTTTTCGCACTCCTGGTTCCAGGTCCTGACACGCCCCTCCTGATCACAGACCACGACCCCTTCACGGATCCGGTCGACGACCTCATTGAGCAGGCTGAGACAGCCACTGCTTAAATTCGATTTACTCACGTTCATCTCCATTTTTATGATTTTCGAAATCCGGCCGGTCCCCTTGCGGATCCAGCGACGCGGCAGAACAAATTCATCTTTTTGATCTATTGTATCCAGGATATCGTAACACATTGGAAGAATCATCCACAAATTTTAAGGGGCCGGTCTCTTATGGGATCCGGATCATTTCCAAACTCATGGAAAAGCCGGATCTATCCGTGCATCATAAACCTAAGTCTTAAACCATTCAGGGACTTTCACCGGCCCATCCTATATAATGAATGTAAGAATCCACTGGAATGAATCCTGGAAGGGATTGTTGCAGCTGCGCTTTCCACCCAATCATCCCTTACCGGAGTACGGAGGTCTTTATGAGTGATCAACAACAGCCAACCCTTGAGTGGCACAGACAGCTGGCGGCACAAACCTTCAACAGCGTCTGGGAAATCCTCGATCAACCCCAGCGAAGCGACTATGATGTGATCCGAATGATCCATATGGCCCATGCCTCCGTCTATCACTGGAGCTATGTGGGCGAAGCCATCCACATGGCCCGGGGCGAATGGCAGGTCTCAAGAGTCTACAGCGTGGCCGGCATGGCTCAGAGCGCGCTCTACCATGCGAAGATATCCCTTGCCATCTGTCAGGGGTCGGGCATCGGCGGTTTGGATCTTGCCTTTGCCCTGGAGGC
>CAYYVR010000020.1:8280-23720 GCA_964475185.1 uncultured Clostridium sp.
GAGGCCCGACAGTACATCCTTGAGGCCCGGGAAGCAGTCCGGGAGATCCCAGGTGATGAGGACCGGACCTGCTTCCTGAGTGAGCTGGATACGATCTGATTCATTTTGGGGACGACTCCCTCAGACATCAGCTCCTCAGGCATCAGCTATTGATGCCAAACTGACCATGTTTCGGTAAGGTGAACCTTCGGCTGAGGATCTGACTGCCAAAAAACACCGGCCCGCATTCCGTGCAGGCCGATGTTTTTTGCATTGATTTCAATCAGATGGTCTGGCCCTGCATCAGGCCTCCGGCTGGTCCGGTTTCTTTCTGGTACTCCACAGATTGTAGATATTCCAGAGGATCATGATGGCGCCAACGGCAGCCTGGAGCGGACTTGTCCGCCCCAGCGGTGTGTCGGTGATGCCCACGGCGAAAATCAGGATCCCTGCAATGAGGCCGGTCACATAGGACCACTTCATCCGCTGATTGCGTTTGGCTCTGGCGATCATTTCATCGGTCATCGTATCGTTCTCCTTGGAATGGTCATAGTTCTTGTCACTATTTTAACACAGAAACATGGATTATTGAAGGGGACTACTTCAGTTCCCGGGGCAGACTGCAGGCACCCTTTGAGCAGGCATACAGCGTGACCTGTTCCCCGTCTCCGAGCTGGGAGAGAAAATCGATCCTGGTCCGCAGCGGGCTGGTGCGGGGCACCAGCTGAACGTGGTGCGGCAGGGCCTCTGTTTTCATTGTCTCCCGGATCATGACCGCGTCGGGCCCGGTGAGGATGGCCAGGTCCTGGTCCAGCTGATGGGTCTGCCAGGCGTCCGCCATGGTGACCACAGCTTCGGAGGCTCTGACCAGGATCCCGGAGAAGCGGTCCAGCTGCTGATCGAGCAGTTCCCGATACCGGGGCTCATGGGCGTAGATGCTCAGTTCCATCAGGACTTTGGTCATGATGCCGTTGCCTGAGGGGATCGCCGAATCGTAGGGATCCACCGGATTCATGATCAGATCCGGAGTGTCCTGCATGGCCAGATGGAACCCGTGGGCATCACGGTCCCAGAACAGGTTGATTGTCCGGTCCGCCATGGCCATGGCCTCCAGGAGATAGTCTCCTTCACCGGTGGCTTCATACAGAGCCAGCAGTGCATGGGCACCGTAGGCATAATCATCCAGCACACCGGCCGGCCCCATGATCCCGTCCCGCATGGACGTATGCAGGATGCCGTTTCGATCCATCTGTCCGATCAGGATCTTCAGCGTCTGCTGCGCCAGAACCTGAAGGTCCCCGTCCTGAAAGACCCGGCCCCCCAGGGCCAGCGCCCTCACCGTCATGGCATTCCACGAGAAGAGGATCTTCTCATCCCGGTGGGGGCGGATCCGCCGGTCCCGGACGGCGCGGATCTGATCCAGCTGAGGACGGAACCGGGCTTCTTCGCCCATGGTCACATCCAGGTCCGAGCCGATCAGATTGAGAATGTTCTTCCCTTCAAAATTCCCGGTGGAGGAGACATTGAATACTTTTTTAAAGTCTCCCGATCCCTCCCCCAGGATCTCATCGATCTCGGCTTCCGAGAAGACATAGAACTTCCCTTCATGGCCTTCGGAGTCAGCATCTTCGGCGGAGTAATACAGGCCCTCCGGCGAAGTCATGGATTCTCTGAGATAATCCAGCGTCCGGTAGTAGAGGTTCCGGAACATGGGCAGCGGTTTTTCCGCATAGCCAAGGGCCGCCGCTTCCATGAGAAATGCATTGTCATAGAGCATTTTCTCAAAATGGGGCACCAGCCACTGCCGGTCCACGCTGTAGCGGGAGAGCCCGCCCCCGACGTGATCGTAGATCCCGCCCCGATACATACTCTCCATTGTATCCATGACCATCTCAAGGGCATGATGGTCTCCCCCCGATTCTGCTTCCTGCGATGCCGAGATCCCGTCGCTCGTCCCGCTGACCGGATGGAGCCGGCTGTAGTTCAGAAGGAAAATCAGGTTCTGCGGCGTTGGGAATTTCGGGCTGGACCCAAACCCGTGGAACACCGGATCAAAGCGCAGCACCAGATTTTCATACAGTTCGTCGATGATCGCATCACTCAGACCCGGGCGATCCTCTCTGATCCGTTCATCAGCCGACCGGATCTGCTCCATGACCGTCTCCGCGATGTTCTCCACCCGGCCTTTCTGTTCCTTATAAATATCCCGGATACTCTCCAGGACTTCCCCGATCCCAGGGGACCCGTGGCTGGCACGGGGCGGGATGTAGGTGGCCGCATAAAAGGGCCTGAGATCCGGCGTCAGAAATATATTCATGGGCCAGCCCCCGCTGCCGTTGAGGGCATGGGTAAAATTCATGTAGATGTGATCCAGGTCAGGGCGCTCCTCCCGGTCCACTTTGATGCAGATATAGTTGTCATTGAACAGAGGCGCAAATTCCTCCTGTTCAAACACTTCCTTCTCCATCACATGGCACCAGTGACAGGTGGAATAGCCAATGGATAAAAAAATCGGTTTATCTTCAGCTCTGGCCCGCTCCAGTGCTTCCTCACCCCATGGATACCAGTCCACCGGGTTATGGGCATGCTGCTGCAGGTAAGGCGATGCTTCGCGGATCAGATGATTGGTGTGCGGATGAAGGTTTGGCTCCATGATGACCCCCTGTTGTTTTCATGTTTGATGCTTGCCCAGTGGCTCAACGGATCGTACCACCGGCTTTCGCATCTAGTATAGCCTGCACTTATTACCGCGCCGTGAACCCTTTGAAAACAGACAGGGACAGATTCCGCATGGATCTGTCCCTGTCTGTTCGAACGTTCTGATTCCCCTCGATGGGTCCGAATCGCCCGATTCATCACGGAGTGGTTGCCGCCAGCAAAAAATCGAATCCCGACTGAATCCGGGATCAGTGATCCCCTTTGAAAAAGTGCAGATCCAGAGACCAGGAGAGAAACTCCAGGGCTTTGACCCCGCAGAGACTGTTGCCTTTCTCATCCAGAGCCGGACTGTAGACGCCGATGCCGACTTTGCCCTGGGCAAGGGCCAGGATCCCGCCGCCCACACCGCTCTTGGCCGGCATGCCCACCTTGATGGCAAATTCTCCGGAGCTGTCATACATGCCGCAGGTCACCATGAGGGTCTTGACCAGGGAGGCATGATAGGCACTGAGGATCTGATCTCCGTTGATGAGATCGACCCCGTCATTGGCCAGGATCATCCCGAAGCGGGCCAGATCCCTGGTCGATACCAGAATAGAGCACATTTTGAAATAGGCATCCAGCGTGGCATCCACATCGCCTTTGATGACCTGATCGGATTTCATGAAATAGGCCAGGGATCGGTTGAGGTCCCCCGTTTCCTTTTCCGAACGGTAGACCTTCTCATCGATTTTGAGGGTCCTGCCCGCGAGACGTTCCAGAAAGGAAGTGAAATGCTCAAAGGTCAGTCCCTCCTCCAGGATCAGACCCATCACGGCAATGGCTCCGGCGTTGATAAAGGGATTCAGGGGATGATTGCCCTTGGTCTCCAGCTTGACGATGGAATTAAAGGAATCACCGGTGGGTTCGACTCCCACCCTGGAGAACACCTTGTCATGGCCCAGCTCCACCAGGGCATAGATCAAAAGCAGCGCCTTGGCTACACTCTGCATGGTGAACAGATGGTCGGCATCGCCCACCGAGTGATAGACTCCATCCCGTGTCAGAACGGTGATCCCGAGATGATTGGGGTCCGCTTCGGCCAGGGCAGGGATATAGTCTGCCACTTTGCCCTCCCCCCGATGGCGTGCGCCGTAATCCAGGACATCCTTCAATACCCTGTCGATCTGTTCTTCCAGATTGATTGTTTCTCTGCTGTATTCCATGCTGTGACCTCCGCCATTATTTCAGATTCTTACTTTGATTCCTGATCAACACCATACTACCCGAAAATCAGCATCCGAACAAAGCTCTCCTTCTGATAGTCTGTTACCGCCCGGCCGGCCGGCCTTGAAATCTTTTCGGATCTCAGGGAAAATGACCCTGATTCATCAGTCAGAATCTCCCTGCAGGTGATTTTCGTTTTTTACATCTGTTTTTTACCCGTTTTAATTTCCGTTTTAACTTTCGTTTTTTATCCGTAATTTCGATTTTTATTTCCTTATTGGCATCCTTTTTTCAATGGTTTTTCCTGGAGATCACCTTGCCTGATGAGATCCATTATTCATCGATGGATCCTATCGATGATCATTGATGGATCCTGTCAATGATCATTTTCAGATTCTCTCACCATCTCTGACAGGTGTTCCAGGATCCACTCCTTCAAGACCAGGGCATGGTTATAATCCCTGGATTTCGCTGCAACCAAAAGGGTCACGGGTTTCTGCTCCAGCATGCGGGCGATCTCTTCCAAAAACACCGCCGCTTCGGGATTCTCATCCAACTCGCTGCGATACGCGCTGCGAAAAGACGGAAAGTGTTCGGCCCGGTGATCGAATTCTCTTCTCAGATCATGGGATGGCGCAATGGCCTTTGCCCAGTGATCCAGCTCCAGGTCTTCCTTCTTTTTTCCTCTGGGCCAGAGCCGGTCCACCAGGACCCGCCATCCGCACCACTGGTCCTGCGGATCATAGACACGTCGTACCATGATATCCAATGGGATCCCCTCCCTTTAGGTGATTAACTCTATTGTAACCCTTTCGAGGCGATTTCAGAGTAATAATGAAGTACAGAACCATCCGCTCCGGTGTTTTTTTCAGGATCGCCCCCATGAACCTGCGACCCTGTCCTGTTCACCGGATCTCACCCACTGGCTGATGGCTGAGATCTATTGAAAGCTCGGGGCCTGCTGACGGCTTGCCATCGGTTCATATCCTTGTTTGTACCGAATCCATGTGTTTCGGAAAGGAGTTTGTTTTTATGTTCAGAAAAGTGATCGGTCTTCTGACAAGCCTTGTGTTGCTTGCATCCTGTACTCTGTCATCCCCGGTCTTTCTCCACCAGGTCCCCATCCAGAGCAGCGCCGGGGCGGTGGAGGTGCCCCTTGACATCGCATCCAGCGTTTTCGGGACCGCTTCCGAGATCACGGCGGATTATTTTCGCGTCTCTGAGAAAAAAAATCAGATCTTCTCCCCCCTGTCGCTGTGGATCGCCCTGGGTGTCCTCAGGGAAGGCGCCGCCGGAGAGACCCTGGCGGAGATCGATGAGATGATGAAGCTGCCTGAAGGCTTTGATTCGGCCCGGGTGATCCCGGAGCTGACCCGTTCCCTGCACTTCATGGAATCATCCAGGCTGAGCAAAGATCCGGCGGAAAACGGTATTTTGCTGACCAACGGGATCTTCTTTGATCAGAGCATGAAAAACAACATCCTGAAAAGTTACTGGGAAAAGACCGGTTCGGTCTGGAACAGCGAAACGGCGCAGGTGGATTTTACCCAGGAAGAAGCAACGCAGGAGATCATCCGCCAGTGGGTCAGCGACAACACGAAAAAATTCATTGATGACTATGAAGCCACCTTCCCAACCGACGGCTCCGCCATCCTCAATATTTACAATGTCCTCTATCTGAAAGACGTCTGGCAGGAGCCCTTCCGAAAACTGGACAATGACGTGTTCCATGCCCCGGGCGGGGATGTCAGCGCCCCCTATATGGCCGGCGCAGCGCCCGGGATCTATCACGATCATGCAAAGGCCCGGGCTGCCGCTTTTCCGGGGGAAACCGGGATCCATGTCTGGTTTCTCCTGCCTAAAGAGGGCATAGACCCCGTGGATCTGGTACCCGATCTTCAGGAAATTCTCAGCCGGCGGGACCCGGCGACCCTGAATTTCATGGCACCGGGCGTTGATATCGACGGGGAAAACCTGTCCCTGAAAAAACTTCTGATGGACAAAGGCTATACCCGTCTGTTTACCTCTGCCGACCTCGACAACATGCTCACCGGTGTCACCGCTTCCGTCTCGGAGATCAAACAGAAAACCAAACTGCAGATGGATGAGAACGGCTTCAAAGCCGCCGCCGCCACGGAGATCGGATCGACCAAAAGCGCCGCCCCGGTGGACCTTGTGGATTTCATCGTGGACCGCCCCTATCTGGTGGTCATCGAATATCAGGGACTGCCTCTTTTCATTGCGCGGATCACCGATCCGACACAGCACTGATCGGATGCTGATCCGGATAAATATCATCCATCGAAGCAACCATTCAGTGTAAGAACTATTCATGATTTAAATCTGAACGTTAAAAATAAACATCAAAGGAAGGTCTTAACTATGTTGAAAAATCTCATTCCCTGGATCCTGGGTCTGGCCCTGCTGACCGCCTGCAATCCGGCGCCGTCACCCACCGCCTCCGTCTTCCTGAAGCAGGTCCCCGTCAACAGCACCACACAGAAGATCGATGTGCCCCAGGACATCAAAACCAGCATCTTTGAATTGGCCACTGAGATCACCCCGGATTATTTTCAGGTCTCTGAAAAAGACAATCAGATCTTTTCGCCGCTTTCCCTGTGGTATGCGCTGGGCGTTCTGAGAGAAGGCGCCACCGGAGAGACCCTGGCGGAACTCAATGAAATGATGAAACTCCCCGCTGCCTTCGATTCCTCCCAGGTCATTCCCGACCTGTCAGCCACACTGAATTTCATGGAAGCTTCCCAGCTGGCGAAAGACAAGTCCAGGCACGGCATCCAGCTCACCAATGGGATCTTCTTCGATGAAAAGTTCAGGGACAACATCCTGGAGAGCTACTGGCAGAAAGCCGCCGAGGTCTGGGGCACTGAAACAGCCCGGGTGGATTTCACCCGGGAGGAGGCAACGAAAGAAGTCATCCGCCAGTGGGTCAGCGATAAAACCGAGGCCTTCATTGACGATTACGAAGCGACCTTTGCCACGGACGGCTCCGCCATCCTCAATATTTACAATGTCCTCTATCTCAAGGACCTTTGGATGGATCCCTTCATCAAACTGGAAGATCAGGTGTTTTATGCCCCCGAGGCGGATGTCACCGTACCCTACTTCGGACTGCTGGCTCCTAAAAACGGATTCTATCACGACCATGAGAAAGCCCGGGCAGCCGCTTTCTCCGGTGAGAAAGGCATCCGGGTCTGGTTCCTGCTCCCCAAAGAGGAAGCCCGTCCGGTGGATCTGATCCCTGACCTTCAATCCATCCTCTCCGGCGGCGAGGACGCCTATGTCGATTTCAAAGCCCCCATCCTGGACATTGACGGAGAGAATCTCTCGCTGAAAGATCTGCTCCAGGCCAAAGGCTACACCCACCTGTTCAATGATGCCCAGCTCGATCAGATGCTGACGGGCGTCGATGCCGCGGTCTCGGAGATCAAGCAGAAGACCAAACTGCAGATGGATGAGAAAGGCTTCAAAGCCGCCGCCGTCACCGAGATCGGGATCCAGGAGACTTCAGCGCCCGCCGATCCGCCCATCGACTTCACGGTGGATCAGCCATATCTTCTGGTCATCGAATACCAGGGATTGCCGCTGTTCATCAGCCAGATCACCGATCCCTCAGAAAAATAACCGGCCATTCCTTCTGCAAACCGGACCCCTGGTCGTCAGTGGATACGCCGCTGCGCCAGAGTCCGTCTGATTTGCTGCATCGCAAAAAAAGCAGAGACCCTCATCATTTGGGTCTCTGCTTTTTTTACCTTTTTTTGCTGGTTCGTGCTTTTATTTCGTCTGATCTGGATCGGCCGGCTTCTGTGCTTTCTTCCGCTCAGACGCAGGGTCTGTCTCCAAAACATCCCGTCGGATCTCATTCATGGCTTTGGCATAGATCCCCATGATGGCGGCAAAAGCGGTGCCAATCAAAAACAAAATTTTCTTCTGATCTTTCTTTTCGGACATGTTCCTGCGCCTCCCTGACTAATCTGATCTCCATCTAATGTCTTTCCATCTAATGTCTTTTGATCTGATATCGTTTCTTCTGATATCGTTCCTTCGGATATCGTTCCTTCTGATATCTTTACTATACACCGAAAAGGACAGATATGTTATTCTAACCCTATGGAAAAAAGACTCTGCCCGGGCAATAGCCTGCGGTCATCGGGAAATCCGCGGATCCCTTCCGCTGTCCTGTTGTTCCTGTTGATATTAACTGCTTTCACGGCAGGCTTCACGTCCCCCGGGAACATCTCTCCGCCGGTCGGATCCCTTCCCCAAACCAATGGGAAAGACATGACACTTATTGAACATGCAAAGGAAACCACCTCAATGAAACATAAAAAGACCCTGCCTCTTCAGATCATGGCGGTCGCTGACCTGCACATGCTCTCAGCGGCGCTCAATGATAAAGGAGAAATGCTCCGCCGCATCAGTCAGACCGGCGATGGCAAAGTCCTGCCCTATTCCGCTGAGATCGTCGAAGCCTTCGTCCGGCAGGTCCTGAACGATGCGCCGGACTATCTGATCATAAGCGGTGACCTGAGCTATAACGGAGAGCGCCAGAGCCATCTGGACCTGATCGCACTGCTGGACCGGATCGAACAGGCCGGGATCCAGGTCTTCGTGATCCCCGGTAATCATGACATCGATACCCGCTTTGCCTCCGCTTTTTCTGAAAATCAGGCCTTTCAGACGGAGACCGTCACCTACGAGGAATTTTATCAGCTTTACAAAAAATTTGGCTATGAGGACGCCCGTCTCCGGGATCCCGCCTCTTTCAGCTACGCCGCCCAACTGTCAGATGAAGTCTGGCTCCTGATGATCGATGTGAATACCAAAGATCACCCGGGCCGCGTTTCACCCCAAACCCTCGCCTGGCTGAAGACCGCCCTGGCGGAAGCGAGAGCACAGGGAAAAACGGTTCTCACCTCGACCCACCAGAATATCCTCGCTCACAACGAAATGTTCACCGCCGGGTTTGTCATCGAAAACCACAGCCAGCTCCAGGCGCTTCTAAAAGACCATCAGGTCCTGCTGAACCTGTCCGGTCACATCCACATGCAGCATCTGATGCTGGATCAGACGGGTCTGAGTGAAGCTGCCACAGGTGCCCTGGCCTCCTCCCCCCACCCCATCGCCTATATCCGCATCGATGAAGCGCTTCGCCTCCATTACCAGATAAATCCGGTGGATGTTTCCGCCTGGGCCCGGACCCAATCCGTCCGCGATGAAAATCTGCTGGATTTCGCCGGTTTTTCCCAGCAGTATTTTTATGGGATCACCGCCGCAAAAATCGGGGCTGAGCTCCTGCAGGACGCCGGGATCGATGAGGCGGATGTGATCCGAATGACGGAATTTTCCGCCCGGGTCCATACTGCCTATTTTTCAGGGGAACTCCATGATCTGCTGGCCGATCCGAAAACCCATCCGGACTATCAGCTGTGGGAGGAAAAAGGCCAGGGAATGCGCTTCTGGTATTATCTGAACTCATTCCTGCTTCAGCCGCTGAAAGATGAAACGTCATTCTCCCTTTCCCTGCTGCCGGATACCGCCAGCGCCGGAAATCCCCGGGATGCACTGAAATGAACCCGACTGACCGTCCCAGGCTGAACGGCCGCCTTTCATCACAGCCAACAAAGAGCACCGGATCGACCCATGCGATCCGGTGCTCTTCTCATATGATATTGGAGTGATTCAGCTGCAGGGGCCGGATGGGCGGGGCGGCTGATTCAGCTTCTGGGGCCGGATCAGTGGGTCCGCTTATTCAACGGTTTTGGTTGCAATGATGTCAATGTCCAGATTCAGCACATTGCGGCAGATTGTATCTCCCCGCCGGACCGGTTTGCCGACATAGATCCGGGAGAGGACCCTTGAGATCGGCATGAACAGTTCCATATCCACTGGGACCGTACTTTTGACCGGAACGACTTCAATGCGTCCGGAATCCTTGCATCGGACCAACGAAGTAAAATATGCTTTCATTTATATCTGCTCCTTCATATGGTATCGAATTCCTTGATGCGGGCTGCCAGGATTTTGGAGTCTTTGGAATCATTCAGGATCTCTTCCGGTTTCCTGTCCAGTTCCTTGGCCAGGATCTTCAGGATCCGGTTCATACAGTAGGAACCCTGGCAGCTGCCGAAGGAAATTCCGGTCCGCCGCTTGATCCCCTCCACCGTTCTCGCACCCAGGGGACGCCGGATGGCATTCACGATCTCCCCTTCGGTGACCTGGGAACAGGTGCAGATCATGTGGCCGAACCGGGGATCAAAGGCAATGGCCTGATTGCGCTGCTGGTCTGACAGATCCCGGAACCGGAAATAATCGCGGCGTTTGAAAACAAAGTCCGGATTCTCTGCAGCCTGGAAATTACTGACCACAAGGTCTGTCACGATCTCAGTCACTTTCGGGAGCAGGGCCGGTAAATTATGGTTTTTGATCTCCAGATTGATATAGCCCTTTTCATCCAGAAGATCGGTGACCACCACCGGATCATCGTAATAATTATTGATCGTGAGAAGATCCACCCGTTCGGAGGGGAAGGGCCCGATGATGGACTCCACCTGTTTTTTTGTCGTCTTGTAGTCCAGTTTGCCGGCACTTTCAATGGCTGCCAGCGTCTGTCCCGTAAATGTAGGCATGATGGAAGAAACGTAGCCTTCCCCATGATGGACATTGAGCATCAGTTTGACATCCTGGGCAAACTTTTTCTCCAGGAGCATGGTTTGAAGCGGAATGTCCCGGGCAGCCCGCCGGTACTCGCCGCTGCCAAGATACAGATCATTGAAGGCCGTAATGACCACGACCCGGCAGGTGTACTTTGATTTGTTTGTCGTGACGCGGACTTCATCATGGGCCGTTCGTTCAATGGCTGTGACTTCTTCTTCAAGACGGAAGCGCACGCCGTTTTCCGAAGCGATCTCGCCCAGTGCCGTTGCCGCATCATAGGGAGAAATGATGCCGGTATTTTCATGATAGATCATCCAGCGATGGGTCTCACTGATGTGCGGCGAGAGCTGTGCCGCCTCCTCCCGGTCCATGGCCCGGGCCCCTTTGATGCCGCGCCGGCGGATCCGCTCCAGGGCTTTTTCAAAATCTGCCTGATGGTCAAAAACAGACAGTGAAGGTTCTTTTTTATAATAAAAATTGCCGCTTTCTGATAAACCTGCCAGCGTCTCATGGGCACCGGCCACCAGTTCATAGACATCCTCCGCCTCGACATCTGCTCCATCGGTGACGTAGGTGGTGATGAACTGAGCGACATCCTCTGCAATGTCAAAATTACGCTCAATGACTGCAATGTTCAGATTATACCGGGCCAGGGCCGCTGCCACAGAACAGCCTGCCAATCCGCCGCCCAGGATGACTACATCATAATCCATCGTTGTATCCTTTCAATCGGGTGATCGATCAATTCGCTTCGTCTGCCTGCGCAAACAGATCAAAAACGATTCGTTCCTTTGAGTGTTCAGCTTGATATTTTTCATGATAAAGCCAGGGCTTGTGATGATACCGGATCAGATCTTCCAGATAGGGAACCCCTGGGAAACTGTTCAGGTCTGACACGATGCGATAGCCGTACTCGGGATGATTTCTGTAAATATCCACTGTCTTCCATCGCGTCAGCGCAACGGCGCTGGCATCCGTCTTTCCTTCAAGCGTTTTGTCCAGTAAGACCGCCAGCGTTTTTCGAATGGGACCGGCGGCATAGTGGACCTTCCCCACGTCATGGAGCAGTGATGCTTTCACGATCAGTTCCCGTTCGCTTTGCAGCAGCTCCATGCCCTGCGGGATTTGCCTCAGAAGGGATTCCATGGATCTTGCAACTGCAATGACATGGAGGATCTCCGCCCGGCGCAGCAAACTGAGCTGCTCTTTTTCCCGGGGCCCAAGATAACGGTCCGGGATGCTTTGATCCATGCGTCGAAGCGGCGCCATGACATCCAAAATAAACTGCTTGATTCGTGCCATACCGCTCCTCCCTTCGCCTGATTCTATTTTATCATAGCCATCCACAGATATTATCCCCGTTTTATCCAAAGTTATCCACAGAGCATGGGATAACTTCAGCGATTTTGACCTGCGATATCGATCTCTCAATATGTTATGAACAATTTATCATGGTTATCCCCAAAATGTGTGGATAAGTTTGTTAGATAGAATGTTCAGACAATTATTCCGTACTATGTAAACCAAAGTCCAAAAGGATTGGAACTGCTCATTTTCTCTTCATAATTTGGGCTAATTTTAACTATTTTGTAACCTTTGCCGCCCCGTGTACCCTGCTATGGGGTCAGACCCTGCTGTTGAGGCCAGTTTGTCCACACCCTGGGGGTTCTCAGTGAAATCATAAGAATAATCGGAAAGAGCTTGTAATCTCATAACTTCAGGGCTTTTCAACTGATAATCAATCAGACGCGATCCACGATCAGAAGGATGAGTTGAAGGCGGAATCGAATTTACGTTCTAATAATTTGAGTGGGCTAAAAATGACAGGTGTGTTTGTTATCAATTATGAATTCAACAGATTATCAATTGACATTAACATAATACAGCTTTTAGTATAAGAGTACAGCAAAATGAGGAGGAGTATGTGATGTTAAACGAAAGAGCAAAAAATGCAATCATAAAGGCTGCTCTTATTTGTTCCGTTTCCGGCGCAGGTTTTTATGTCGGTGCCCAGATCCAGCCCCACAGCGGAATCGCATATGCGAAATCTGTCTACCAGACAACGACAACCACCAGCATGCGGCGTGGAATGAGCAATGATGAAAAACTGATCGTAAAAATCCCCTCGAATCAGACCGTGGATGTCATCGCTGTGTATAAAAGCGGGGCCTGGGCGAAAGTCGAATGGAACAATAAGACCGGTTATATCCGGACCATGTATCTCAAACTGGCGAAGGACTCCGGCGCTTCAGGTTCCTCCCCGTCAGCTTCTGCAAAGACCGGGGTCACCTATCAGTCGGACGGATATCATATGTATGCCGCCGATACGGTGACACTTCGCAAATCAGCCTCCTCCGCTTCCGCAAAGCTCGGCACGGTCAAAGAAGGCTCTGATTTTATTCTCATCGACCAAAAAGGATCTTTTTACAAGATCTACGTCAATAAAAAATATGGCTGGATCCCCAAGAGCACTGCCAGAGAGTACGGGAAGTCTGCCCCTTCAGGATCCACCTCCCCGGGCAGCTCCAGTTCATCAACTTCCGGCGGCTCCTCCTCCTCTTCTTCGACGAGGAACTCCTCTTCGAATCAGTCCCTTCAGAGTGACGGCTATCATATGGTGACCACTGCCAATGTCAATTTCCGGTCCGGCGCCTCCACCGGGAGCACCAGACTGGGCACATTGCCCAAAGGCAGCGATGTCCTGATCATTGACCGCAAGGGCGACTGGCTCAAGGTCTACGTCAATAAACGCTACGGCTATATCCATCAAAACTATGCGGCGGACTATGGCACCTCGGCGGCCGACCGGGCCCTTTCCGGCTCGACGGGATCGACCGCTCCCTCAGGATCGGGCAGCTCCTCGCCCTCTTCCGGCCAGGGCACAACCAGCTCCGGTTCGAGTTCTTCCTCGAACCAGTCGCTTCAGAGTGACGGCTACCATATGGTGACCACTGCCACTGTCAACTTCCGGTCCGGTGCCTCCTCAAAGAGCACGAAACTCGGAACGCTGCCCAAAGGCAGCGATGTCCTCCTCATTGACCGCAAGGGAGACTGGTTCAAGGTCTATGTCAATAAACGGTATGGCTATGTCCATAAAAATTATGTGGCAGACTACGGGACTTCAGCCGCCGACCGGGCCCTTTCCGGATCTTCAGGATCTTCAGGGTCTTCCCCGTCTTCAGGAAGTTCCAGTCAGCCTTCCGGCAGCAGCTCGTCATCGGGTTCGCCATCCGGTCAGTCCCTTCGTCCCGATGGCTACCATATGTATGCAAAACGCCAGACTGTCCTGAAAAAAGGACCTGGGACCTCCTACAAAACAAGGACCACGATCTCTGAAGGAACAGACCTTCTGATCATCGATCAGGATGGCTCCTGGTTTAAAGTCCGCTACAACAAAGCCTACAGCTGGGTGAAGAAAGCGGATCTGGCCGATTACAAGAGCACTCCTTCAAACAGCGGTTCCTCCGGTTCCACTTCAGAGGGCGGCAGCAGCGGATCGTCCAATTCAGACAGCCAGCGCCCGGTCAGCATCATGACGACGCGGAAAAGCGTCCGTCTGCTGGCAGGCGCCTACGAATCGGCGAGCTCCAGAGCCACCCTGCCGGCCGGCACCGAAGTCACCGTTCTCAATGACTGGGGGTATTACGTCAAGGTCAGCTACAACGGCAAAGATGGCTACGTCCACATGAAGGATCTCAAAAAAGCCCCCGGTTACGTTTCTCCCTCGGGATCCTCTTCGGGATCTGGCGGATCCTCAGGCGGCACCGTGGCACCGGATCCGAAAAAACTGGGCGGCACTCGTTCTGGTTCTGTAACAATCCAGAGCATGGGATCCTACAAAGACATCGACATCAAAGTGTCCGGATCGGTATCGGGGACGACCCCGTCCAACGTCAGCGTCTTCCTCAACGGAACCTACCTCGGCACGGGGCGGATCAGTGGAAAGACCTTCAGTTACACGATCCCCTCCAACGTGACCCGGCCAGGTGACAATGCACTGCGCGTTCAGCTCTCCACCGGCAAGGGACTGCTCTATCAGACGAGATCCTTTGAGGTCTCGAAAACCCCCACCATTGTCGTGGATGCCGGTCACGGCGGCAAAGATCCCGGCGCCATCGGCACACTGGACGGAAAACAGATCTATGAGAAAGACTATTCCATCAAATTTGCCGACAATCTGAGCCAGGAACTGAAGCGTCTCGGTTTCAAGGTCGTGATGACCCGGACCACGGATTATGATGTGCCGCGCGCCGATCGCGTCGCCACCGTCCACCGCAGTGACGCCGATCTGTTATTCTCCGTGCATCACAATGCTGCCTCCAGTTCCGCCTCCGGTGGAATGACCCTGTATCCTTCGGAGAAAAACTCCCCCAGCAGCCAGGCTGCTTTCTCCGAGAGCAAAGACATCGCCGACCTGCTGAAGAGGGCCTACACTTCTTCGGGAATGACCTATCGGGGAGCCTATCGTGACAGGGACATGGCCGGCGGATCGCTGTATGTGCTCCGCTCGTCCGATACCCGGTCCATCCTGACGGAGGTCGGTTTTATATCCAATACGAAGGATGCCCGGAAAATCGTAAATCCCGCTTTCCAGAAAGAGCTGCCCCGGCAGATGGCAAAGCAGGTTTATAACTTCTTCTACAAATGATCCTTAAAATAACGATCCCCTGAGAGCCCCGCAGGGTTCTCATAAGAAGACAGAGCCATCCCCCCCAGGCCCATGGTACAGATCCATGTGCCAGGGGCGGATGGCTTTTCCTGTGTGCGCTCCCCGAATATCAGGAAGTTTTGCATTAATATTCAGGTTGATTATTGATTCCGTAAAATAATTCCGATATTTTATGTGATTTTTATCTGCCACCCGTTAATTGCCCCCTTTCTTATGATTATCTATGTATGTTATTATGAATAAGTATACTTTA
>CAYYVR010000021.1:0-5066 GCA_964475185.1 uncultured Clostridium sp.
TCGGTGAGATTTATGTATTTGCTGAGTTAGGTCGTGACCAGATTAAACTTGTGATATGCGATCAGACTTTATCGGGTTCCTGGGTCAGATCCTCAAAGACAGGCTCTGCTCCGCAAGTGATGGGTTCTTTCGAATCATCATTGTGTTCCATGCGGTTGACCAGCACGCGATACCTGATCTTGGAATCTTCCCTGAACTTCTGGATCGAGACCAGATTCTTGGGGTCCTGGCAGTCTGATGGCAAGTTCTTGGCTTTTTCATTCGCTTCTTCCAACGTATCATAGACTTTCTTGTAGATGATCATAGAGGCCTCCTTAGGATATTGAGTGGTATACTCAAAGTTTAACGGACTGATGTGAAGAGGGTTTTAACATTGTATGTAATTTTTTATTCATCTGATTTTTTCAACGGGTCTGCGCAAATACTGTCCGGATACTTTGCTACGCTCACAGTAAATCAAGGAAAGCGAAGTGAGAAGCATGATCCGTTTTGTACAAATCATCCAGTCCCTTCAGCAGGTGCCCGGTCGGACCCTCTCCGAAAAGGCGGGGGTCGCTGGTGCGTCCGGTGAGGCGGGACAGGAGGGCATCGATGGGCTGATCCGGTCAGTGAAAGACTGGAAAGCTGATATCGTCCTGATTACCGGAGATGGATCCGACTTTTTCAGGAATGATCCCGCTGGACCTGAACTGATCCACCAGCTTCTGCAGCAGCTGCCTGATCTAAAGATCATTGTTCTGGCAGGGGGGCGCGCCTGGGAATCGGCCGACTGGTCTGCAGCACATCAGAACTGGCCCGTGAACCTCATCGTTCTCCATGAGTTTGAGTCGATTTTTCTGGAGGATCAGGGGCTTCTGATCCACGGCGGTTTTTTCATGGCGGACGGCAAAAAAAAATATATTCCGGAACTGGAACACCTGGATCCGCGATGGCCCAATATTCTCCTCCTGCCAGATCACATCAGAACCGACCTGACCCGGGAGCGGATCCCTGCGCTGCATCGGTTTACCTATACCACGCTGGATCCCTGGCTGAAGGATCAGGCAATGGCGGCTGAGGCGCCTCTCGCCGGGACTGCCTGTGAGTATCTGATCTTCGGCACCATAGAGAACGGACGGGCAAACTGGCTGTCCCGGCAGGGGCATCCTTTGGTGCGATGCTGAGGGGTTTATAGGGGAGCATAGGGGAGTATAGCGGAGTATAGCGGAGCACAGGGGAGCACAGGATCATCCGTTGCCCGGGTCATTGAGGATGAGTCCAAAAGTCCGGGTTTACAAAACCGCATCAACACCACGGGTTTTGAGTTTTGAACCTCAGCCTATGCAATCACAAGGGGGACATATGATATAATTGGTATCGGTGCAGTGAGTCAAACCGGGAGAGCCATTGAGCTCATTCCCGAACCGATATACATCTTATCTCGAGTCCGCCAGCTGGCGGAAACCGCCGATGAGCAAAGGATTCAGACGGACGGTTGAAGGAACGAAATGGAAGGGACGATCTTTAAAAATCATGGATTACGTCATCATAGACCTTGAATTCAATAACATGCAGGGCGTTTATCGCAATATGAATGAATACCTGAACCGTGAAAACTCTTATAAGCGGAGAATGTACCCCAATGAGATCATCCAGATCGGCGCTGTCCGCCTGAATGAAGATCTCAGCATTGGCGAAGGGATCAATCTGATAGTGAAAAATACGTTCTATAAAAACCTGAACCCCGTCATCAGCGAAATGACGGGCATAACCCAGGATCAGATGGACCGGGGAATCCGGTACCCGGAGGCCATTGAACAGCTGGACCGGTTCTGCAGGAACGCCGTTGTAGTGACCTGGGGCGTTGCGGACATTTATGAGATCATCCGCAACTGTCATATGCATCAGACTCCGATCACCGTTCTGGGGCAGCGCTATCTGGATCTGCAGACCTGGCTGGGCCAGAAGGTGGACGGCAACCGGACCCCCAGTCTGAAAAGCATCATGGAGGAATTCTCACTGGAGGTGGATGATTCCAAGCTTCACGATGGATTTTATGATGCTCAGTCCACTGCGCTGGTGTTGAAAAAAACACTGGAACGATATGGGCGCATCGACGGACTGAAAAATTCACGGGTTCTGTTTACCTCCGATTCCATATTTATCACAGACATATCCGTCCGCGACATCCCCGATCAGGAGATCACTACGATCTGCCCGCTGTGCGACGGACACATCGTATATGATATCTCGATGAATAATGAGCATGGGAAAGTCCGCTCCATGTATCACTGTGAAGACTGCCGCAGCTCGTTCATCGAGGATATTTCTGTCAAAGAGAACATGCTGGGGGACCGCAAATACTTTAAAAAGATCAAAAAAGTCCCGGAAGATTTTTTCCGTGCCATCATCGGACAGCGCCAGGCCAATTGCAGCAGGCATTATTAGCTGTCTGAGATCGTACTGATCGTCGATGCGGCGGACTGGTCCAAGTCATTTTTGAAACATTCGATCGCAGGAACTGCGGGTCTATCGATCACCGCGCTCCGATCGTTTTTTTCAGTGCCGCTCTTTTTTGATTTTTTTGCATTTCGTAAAAATTATTTTCAAAAACAGAGTAATTCATGATACACTATTACTACCAATGTACAGGAGAGGTCAATGAACATAATGTTTTTTCTCACGCCAAAGAGTGAGACGGTCTATGAAACACTGGATGCAACACTCCAGCAGGTTCTGGAGCGGATGGATCACCATCGTCTGACAGCTATTCCGGTCATTGATGAAAAAGGCAGCTACATCGGGACGATGACTGAAGGAGATGTGCTCCGGGTCATCAAAGCACACCCGGCCAGTTCATTCAGCAAAGTTGCAAAGCTCCAGGTGGAAGAGATCCCCAGACGAACACTCCATCAGAGTGTCCGGGTGGATGAAACCATTGAAAGTATCGTCAACCTGGCGATGAACCAGAACTTTGTTCCCGTGGTGGATGACGAAGGGACCTACATCGGCATTGTCAAACGTGCTGATATCATCGAGTACTGCTATAAGTCCATGATTAATAAGTCCGCAAGGGCTCTTTAATAAAAGGCTGGAGAACTTCTTCAGCCGCATTTATCGCAAGATAAATGAAAAGATTTTGGCTGACCGTAAAGTGCGGCTGGCCCAGGAGGGAATTGTATAAATGGAAAACGAAAACAAGAACACTCAGGAAGAGATTTTGAATTCTGAGAATCCGGCAGCAGAAACTGAGGTCGCTGAGACTGAAGTTGCAGAAACAGAAGCTGTTGAAACAGAAACTGTTGAGGCTGTCAACGAGGTACAGGCTGAACCTGTAGAAGAAACAGCAGGAGAAGAACCTGTAGCTGAGCCAGAAGTGGCTGAGGAGACTGAGGAAGGAGAAATGTCGATGGAACAGGGGATGGCAGAAATGACCACCATGAGCATCAAACCCGGTCAGGTACTGAACGGCAAAGTGATCAAGGTTACCCCTGACAATGTGTTCGTTAACATAAATTATATGGCAGACGGCATTGTTCCAAAGAATGAATACATCAACAATCCAGATGCAGATCTGACTGAACTGATCAAAGAAGGCGATGAGATCAAAGTCTCCGTCATCAAAGTATCAGACGGAGAAGGCAATGTGCTCCTTTCCAAGAGAAGAGCAGAAGCTGATGCATCGGTGCAGAATGTTGAGCGTGCCATGGCCGAAGGAACATCCGTTCTGGCCAAAGTCAAGGAAGCCGTCAAAGGCGGACTGCGCGTAGAAGTTCTGGGACTGCAGGGATTCATGCCTGCATCACTGTCCTCTGATTCCTACATCCCGGACCTGTCAGTACTGGTTGGCGAGGAAATGGAAGTTCAGGTCATTGAATTTGACAGAGCCAAGAGAAGAGCGGTCGTTTCCAGAAAAGAGCTGGATCGTGCACAAAAGGCTGTTAAGCGTGAAGAAGCACTGAAAACCCTCGTTGAAGGGTCAACGGTCGATGGAAAAGTCACAAAGCTCATGAACTACGGAGCATTCATTGATATCGGCGGAATCGAAGGTCTGGCTCACATCTCCGACCTGTCCTACGGACGCATCAAGCATCCGTCCGACATCGTCAACGAAGGCGATGAGGTCAGAGTCATCATCCGGCAGATCAATCAGTCAACCGGCAAGATCAGCCTGTCCCTGAAGACACCGGAAGCTGACCCATGGAACAACATTGAAAAGTACGTGGTTGGGGAGACCTATCCCGGAAAAGTTATGAACATCATCAAATCCGGAGCTTTCGTTGAGCTCGAACCCGGACTGGAAGGATATCTTCATATTTCCGAGCTGGCTGAAGGCCAGGTCGACCAAGTCGAAGATGTGGTTCAGAAAGGACAGGAGATCAGCGTTCGTGTCAAGGACTTCAACACTTCCACCAAGAAGATGTCCCTGACCATGAGAGAAGGCAGCCTGGAGAGAGAATTCTCAAGAGAGCGTCCTGCCCGCCGCGACCGGTTTGAAAATGCCGGAGAGCAGCGCAGAGAAAGAGAACCAAGACAGAGAAGAGAGCGTCCGGCAAGAACTGCCTCCAACAGAGGAAGCTATGCTGAGAAACGTCAGGTCGACAGAGGCTATCATGATTCAGCCGACAATCTGACCCTTGCTGATCTGTTCGGCGATCTGAAGGAAAAGATGAACTTCGGAGACGACGAAAACTAAATCGTTCTGCTTTGCAGACATCAAAAAGCGGTGAGCCTGACTCACCGCTTTTATTTGCTGATTCACAGGATCGATTCATCCAGTAAAATTCAAAGACTGATAGCATCGGTCCCAGCCTTTCATTCAGTCAAAGGATAGCCCCCAGTTCAGGAGTCACTTCAGGTGGATCAGACCGGAAAATCGAATCCGTTCCGTAATCCCATATGGTATCATATAAGAAAAGAAGTTTTTTTAAAGGAGTCCTTATGAAAAATTTTATCAATCCCGAAGAGCTCGACCAGCTGGATGAAGTCATTTTGATCGATGTCCGCCAGGATCTTCAGGATCCGGAATATGGGCCCAAAGCTTACGCCAGGGAACACCTGCATAATGCATTTTATCTGAATCTGGA
>CAYYVR010000021.1:5166-6617 GCA_964475185.1 uncultured Clostridium sp.
GCTCAGAAAAGCTATATCGAACTGACGCCGAATTCAGAAATGGTTGCATCCTATGAGGAGATCGTAAAGTATGCGGATGATCCTCAGGAAGGGACCGTCCTGGTGGATTCCCGCTCCGGCGAGCGTTTCCGCGGAGAAGAAGAGCCCCTGTATGACATCGCGGGACATATCCCCAATGCCGTGAATTATTTCTATGAAGAGAATTACGATGATCACGGCCGACTTCTGGCGGATGAAGTGCTGGAAGAACGGTTTGCTGATCTAAAAGACAAGCGCAACATCATTGTTTCCTGCGGATCCGGTGTCACAGCCTGCGCCAATTACATCGTCATGGATGAAATCGGCCTTGATCCCCGGCTGTTTGTCGGTTCCTACAGCCTTTGGCTGAAGAAGGGGAATCGGGTGGAATAGGATTGAATAAGGTGGCGTAAGGTTATGATGCGATATATCGGAATGAGGACGTTCAAGACCGGACTCACCGTTACTCTGGCAGCCCTGGTTGCCCAAATCATCAATCCCGATGACCAGTTCGTCCTGTTGTTTACGGCCCTGATCGCCTTGGAGAGTCATCTGGCATCCTCCTTTGAAAATGGAATGAAACGGATCGCGGCAACGATCATCGGCTCGCTCAGTGCGATCTTTCTCTACTATTCCGGACTGCCGCTGCCGGTGGCTGCCGGATTGGCGGTCATGCTGCTGATCATTGTGGCCAATCGTCTGGGGCTGACCGGATCCATCGGGATCTCGGGCAGTGTTACGATTCTGGTGCTGCTGAACGGCTTTGCCGGCGTCAATCCCTACATGATCACCCTGATCCGGCTTCGGGATACCCTCATCGGCGTGGCCCTGGCCCTGACGGTGAATCTTCTGCTGTTTCCGCCCAAGGCATCCCAGCGGATCAAGGAACAGGAATCCCTCATTTATGAGAACACTTTGGCCATGGTCGAAAAAATTTACCTATACCGGATCTCCGACAATCTGGAGGAATACCGCACCGAAGTCCAGCAGCTGGCAACGGATATCCACATGGCGGAAACGGAACTGGGGATCGTGAAAAGCATCGAGGACAAACGATTGGCAGTGTATAAGAAGCTCCTCAGTCATTACCAGAAGGTTTATATATACTCGGAGAACCTTTCTCTGATGGGGAAAGCGATGCGGGTCACGGATGCCAATCAGAAAGAACTGACAGACCTTTACGGTCACGATGAAGTGTTTGAGGATGAGTGGGATGAAACATTGATGACCCGGGAAGAAGTGATCTATAACTATACACTGAGCCGTCTCATTGCAAACTTAAAGGAAATCCGAAGTATGGTCAATGAGCTGAAGAAGATCTGAGAGCGGCTGCCGGATCCTGAGAACTGCGGATCCCGGTGAATTGCAGTTTATACTGACTGTGAAAATGCATGACCATCACATCATGCATTTTTTAAGCGTCTTTTTAAGCG
>CAYYVR010000021.1:6717-11539 GCA_964475185.1 uncultured Clostridium sp.
CTTTTTAAGCGACTGTTTAAAAGATTTTTTAAGGAGTTTATTTTTATTGTCTGGTTTAAAGATCCGCCGGCATTTTGGCGGATCCTTAAACCAGGATCAGGTCTTTGCTTCGAAATCTTTTCGGGATTTTCTCAAAGGGCTGCCTTAAGATGGTAAAATAGAAAGGGCCAACGGTCACTGGATCGTCGGCTGAAATCAGGAGCCTCTCCATCATGATCAATGTATGGAACCGGATAAGGATTTCCATAATCCATTCTGAGGGACCCGCGGCATCATTGCCGATCAGGCATCTGAGTTTGTATTGAACGGAAATATTGCCAATGGTAAGATGGATGGGAGCACATTCTATAAAAATTAACAGACAAAGGAACATGTATGAAAATCATTCTGGCATCAAAATCACCGCGGCGTCTTGAATTAATGCACTTTCTGACTGATGAGTTTG
The DNA here is from genome assembly GCA_964475185.1 of uncultured Clostridium sp. Lineage (GTDB taxonomy): Bacteria > Bacillota > Clostridia > Clostridiales > Clostridiaceae > JG1575. The sequence goes on from CAYYVR010000021.1 coordinate 7,163, forward strand.
AGGTGATCCCGTCTCATTTTCCGGAGCGAGAGGTCCGGTATATGGGTGATCCGGGCGCGTACTGTCGGGAGCTGGCTTTGAAAAAAGCTGATTTTGTGGCTCAGACAAACCCTGAGGATCTGATTTTGGGCAGCGATACCGTGGTGTTTCTTGCCGGGGAGATCCTCAACAAACCTCAGGATCGCAGCGATGCAAGATCCATGATCGCTAGAATGCAGGGCAGAGAACATGAAGTGCTTACGGCGTTTTCCATTTTGATTCCGAGCCGAAACATCCGGCTGGTGGATCATGTGGCAACCAAAGTCCGATTTGCGCCCATGACAGACCAGGAAATCGAAAGCTACCTGGATGAAGCTGATTTCATGGGGAAGGCAGGCGCCTATGCCATTCAGGGTGCGGCAGCCAAGTATGTGGAATATGTCGAGGGAGACTTTTACACCGTTGTCGGGCTGCCCGTTGCCAGGCTCTACAGAGAATTAAAAAGCCTGGGTATATTAGAGTAACACAACTGGGGAAATCTCAAAACACAGGAGATTTTCATGGAACAGAGAGTAAGGGACCTGCCGTTTCAGGAACGGCCGCAGGAACGGCTTCAAAAGTACGGAGCTGGCTCCTTGTCAAATGCAGAACTTTTAGCGGTGATCCTTCGGACCGGGACAGCCAGAGAAGGGATCTTAAACCTTTCTGCCAAGCTGCTCAACAGCTTTGGCGGTCTCAATGGCGTATTGGAAGCTGATCTTCACGAATTGAGCAAACTCGACGGGATCAAGGCGGTCAAGGCCACCCAGATCCTGGCAGTTGCAGAGATCGCCAAGCGATACCGCAATTTCCGGTCCGGCGATGAGTATCGGATCTCATCGCCTCAGGATGCAGCCAATCTTGTCATGAACGAAATGAGGGATCTTAAAAAAGAAATCCTGAAGGTGCTGATCCTGAACACCAAAAACATCGTGACCGGGACAGTGGACGCATCCGTCGGCACGCTGTCATCCTCCATTGTCCATCCAAGAGATATCTACAGAGATGCCATCCGCCGAAGTGCGGCCAGCATCATCATGATCCATAATCATCCGTCGGGAGACCCTACGCCCTCCGGAGATGACATCAATTCAACCAGGAGAGTAAAAGAAGCCGGAAAGATCATAGGGATCGAACTGCTGGATCACCTCATCATTGGAGAGGGCCGATACGTCAGTTTGAAGGAAAAGGGCTACTTTTAGAGGAGTTAAGATGAGTTTTTTCAAAAAGAACAGCGAATTAGCCATTGACCTTGGCACCACCAATTCACTGGTATACGTGAAGGAAAAGGGGATCGTCTTCCGGGAGCCCACGGTGGTTTGCTACAATACAGAGCTGGACCAGGTGGAATCCGTCGGGGAAGAGGCAAAAAAAATGATCGGGCGGACCCCGGGGAACATGATGGCGGTTCGGCCCATTCAGGATGGTGTGGTGGCTGAATATGACCGCACCTGTGAACTGCTGCGCTATCTGGTGAAGAAATCCGTTGCCAAAACGGCCTTCACCAATCCGCGGGCCATTGTTTCCCATCCCTCGGGCGTCACCCAGGTCGAACGCTCTGCTTTGATGCGCGCGCTGGAGGAATCAGTGGGGGACGATGTCCTGCTGTTGGAATCGGCACTGTGCGCAGCCATGGGAGCCGGTCTTCCCGTATTCGATCCCCTGGGCACCATGGTGGTGGATCTGGGCGGCGGAACCACGGAGATCGCGGTGATCTCCATGGGCGGTACCGTGATTTCGAAATCCCTGCGGCTGGGCGGTGAGGAACTCGATGAAGCCATCATTTCCCACATTCGCAAACAGTATAACCTGCTCATCGGCGAGCGCACAGCGGAAGAAATCAAAATCAATCTGGGCACAGCCTACAAATTCGAAGAAGAGGAAGAAGAAAACCGCAATTATACGGATCTGGAATACGAAAAATCCATGAAGGTCAAAGGCCGGGATCTGGACACAGGGCTGCCCAAGGACATCAATGTCACCGAAGGCGACGTGGCCAGGGCGCTGGAGTATCCGATCTCGATCATCGTGGAAGCCATCGTGACGACACTGGAGAAAACTCCGCCGGAACTTTCAGCCGATATCATGGACCGGGGCATCACCCTGACCGGCGGCGGAGCGCTGCTGCGCGGCATCGATACGCTGATCTCCAAGGAAACGAAAATGCCGGTATTCATTGCCGATTCGCCGCTGGATTGCGTGGTCGTCGGAGCCGGCATCGCACTGAATCGATTCGATGAGCTGGTCCGGAATCTCAAATGAAAAAGTTCAGGAAACCCAAACTGATCATCACCACCGCCGTTCTGACGGTGCTTCTGCTGGGGATCATTGCCTATTCTGAATTGAACCAGTCCCACGGGCCGGTCTCCGGAGCCGCCGGCAAAGTCCTGAATCCGGTCCAGCGGATCGGGTACGCCGTCAATGGCAAAGTGGAACAAGTCATCGACATCGTCTTCCATTTTGAAGAAGTCCGTGAGGAAAATGAAACGCTCAAACAGAAACTGGCTGAACAGGAAGCCAAGATCCGTCAGTTTGATGAGATCCAGAAGGAGAACATCGATCTTCGGGCCATGTTCCAGTACAAGGATCGGCACAGCGAATATCAGTATATCGGAACCAATGTGGTCAATCGTTCCCTTTCGCCGCTGTCGCCCTCCTACACACTGGATAAGGGCAGCCGTGACGGGATCAGCCGGGGCATGGTGGTCATCACCTATGAAGGCCTTGCCGGACAGATCACCGAAGTGTTTGACAATCATTCCATCCTTGAGACGATCTCTTCCGAGAACGTCAAAGTATCGGTGGTTTCTGCCGGAAGAAAAGAATTTGAGGGAATGCTCTCCGGGACGACGATCCTTGGCCGGTCCAACATGGCCGTGATCACGGAAATGTCCCTTGAGGCTGTCATACAGCCCGGAGATGACATCGTCACGTCCGGCATCGGCGGGTTCTACCCGCCTGACATCTACGTCGGCAAAATCGAAAGCGTGGCGGAGGATCGCGGCAAGCTGATGAAAACCGCAGTGGTGAATCCTGTGGTCCAATTCAACGGAACTGAAAAGTTTTTTATTGTCCTGCCGAAAAACATGGAGGATCTGACGTACTGATGCTTAAAAAATTTATCTTGTTTTTACTGACCATCGCGCTGTTTTTCATTGAATCCGTCATTCTGACCCGGTTTACCTGGAACGGAGTCACGGTGCCCCTGGTTCTCACCTTCGGCCTGGCCGTCGCAGTGGCCAGTGATGAATGGGATGCGATCTTTATGGCCCTGATTGTAGGGTTTTTGTCGGACCTGTATTCAAATCATCTCTTCGGACTCAGCATGCTCATCAATCTGTATGTGTTCCTGGGTCTCAATCAGATGAAATCCTATCTGCGCCAGGAAAAAAACTGGCTCATGGCCCTCACCATGGCCGCCGCAGCGCTGATCCGCTATCTGGTCCACTATGGCATCAACCATCTGACCGGGTTGCCCCAGACCATTCGGCCGGTGCCGATCCTGGCCTTCCTGGTCCTGATCCTTGGCGCACCGGTGTTATTTCTGACGCGTCAGCTGTTCAAACGGCATCAGAAAAAAGTCCGGCTGAACTAAATTCCATCAGGTGGACCGATCCCCTGCTGTTATTATGCCTTTTAATAAGCATAATAACAGAATATGCATAAATCAAGACATAAGGAGGTCCTATGAATATTGCCATTGCCGCCCCCAGAGGAGGCGTCGGCTCGAGCACATTCGCTGTACTGCTGGCCCGCCATCGGGGCGGCCGGTCCGATACATTGCTCCTCGATGGCGCGCCGGACCCATCATTGGATCTTTACACCGGAACTTCCCATCAGATCTTACCGGACTTCAACGGGAATCTCTCCGAATGCCTGATCCCGCTGGAGGATATGGGCTGGACAAAGCTTGCAGTCATCGATCCGTCACAGCTGATCCGACTGGATCTTTCAACACAGAAAAAACCATCCGGTTCAGATCTCATCATTGATGTGGGGACCCCAGATGATGAGGTCATTGCATTTTTGGCAGCCAATGAAATCCCGGTGATCCTGGTTCTGACGCAGGATAATACCGTCCTGCGGGCAGCTGATTCCCTGTTGGGAACTCTGCGCCGCTCCGGCGTCCGCTGCGGATTTGTCGTATCATTCCACGAGGACCGGAACCCGCAGGAACTGGCAGATCTGGATGAACTCTTCAGTCTCCTGGAAGAAGATTTTTACGGCGTGATCCCGCTCTCCGCAGACTTAAGGATCCAGATGAATCAGGGCAAGCCAGGAGAAGCCTCACTAAATGTCTGGGCGGCTGTCCGAACCATCTCGGACACCCTGGAAACCACCTTTGCCCATCCATCCGCC
>CAYYVR010000021.1:11639-13101 GCA_964475185.1 uncultured Clostridium sp.
TGTCTGAAGAACCATTGGCCCAGGAGATGGCGCCGGGCAAACCCGATGAGGCTGATCATGATCAGACATCTGATGGTAAGGGGATGGATGATCTGATGCAGGAGACTGAGGGGGTCTTCTCCAAAATCAAACAGTTTTTCCAAAACTTCGGGAAAGGAAACTAAGACCCATGAACTTTATAAAAAAGATGTTCCGCTTCCGATTCAAGGATCTGCTGTACATTGACTATGTCCTGTTGCTGTCGGTCCTGGCCATTGTGGCTTTCGGCATCTACAACATATTTATTTCGACCCGGGCCAGCTACGGGACTTACTACGCCAGGATGCAGATGATCTTCCTTGCGGTGAGCCTGGTTGTGATGTTCATCATCATTGCCCTGGATTACAAGCGAGTAATTCCGCTGATCCCGTATTTTTACTGGATCATCAATCTTCTCCTGATCGCAGTTCTGTTTACAGAATCCAGGGGAGGGGCATCTGGCTGGTTCCAGCTGGGACCCATTTCGATCCAGCCGGCAGAGCTGGCAAAGCTGTCGATCCTTCTGATCACAGCCAAGAACATGGAAGATATTCGCGGCAAGATCAACGAGCCCAAAAACTTTTTCAGAGTCGTTGGCTACGCACTGCTCCCCATGCTGCTCATGATGCTGCAGCCCGAGATGGGTCTGACCATGGTTTCGTTTTTTATCGTCCTGGCCATCGTCTTTATCATGGGGCTGAAACTGCGGGTCATCGTCGGCGGGTTCACCCTGCTCATCGCCGCCATCGTGGGAGCGCTGTCCAGCGATCTGATCCCCGACCACTGGCGCAGCCGAATCTATGCCTTTCTGGCATTGTCCGGTGATTCCTCCGGTTACGACACGTTTCAGCTGGATACGGCAAGGATCTCCATCGGGTCGGGGCAGATCAGCGGCGCTGAGAACCCCGGGTATTATAACTGGATCCCGGTGAATTTCACGGATTTTATTTTCGCCGTCATTGGTGAAAATTTCGGATTCATCGGAGCCATGGCGCTGCTGACGGTGTATGCGGTGATCCTGTGGCGGCTGATCGTGATCGCCAGAAAAGCCCAGGATATTTTCTCAAGGTCCATCGCCGCCGGCATGTTTGGATTGCTGCTGTTTTCGATCCTGCAGAATATCGGGATGACCATCGGACTGATGCCCATCTCCGGTATCACGCTGCCCTTTGTTTCCTACGGAGGATCGTCCCTGCTGACAAACTTGATGGCTGTCGGCATCGTCCTCAACGTCAACCGCCGCCGGCGCAGTCCTGCCCCGGCGCTTCGATGATCCGCTCCGATCAGGGCTTCCTTGTCAGGAAGTCCTTTCATATTTCAGGACTGAGATGATGACAGGGCCAGCCGATCCAGGGCGCCAGCTGATTTCGAAAAAACTGATTAAAAAACAAGCTGATTTCAGAACACTGCCTGCAGAAAACATCGCCCTGAAGGGAGCGGGTTA
>CAYYVR010000021.1:13201-23409 GCA_964475185.1 uncultured Clostridium sp.
CGGAGGCGAAGATTCGTTTCGCATTCTGTTTCCCGGATCTTTACGAAGTGGGCATGAGTCATCTGGGTTCCCGGATCCTCTACCACACCATCAATGAGCGCCCTGACACTTACTGCGAACGCTGTTTCGCTCCTCAGGAGGACCTTGAGACCATCATGCGCCGGGAGGGCATCGGCCTGTCTTCCCTGGAGACCGGCACGATCCTGTCCGCGTTTGACCTTGTGGGCTTCACGCTGCAGTACGAAATGAGCTACACCAATATTCTCAATATGCTGGAACTGTCCGGGATCCCGCTGTTGGCCGCTCAGCGAGGCGAAGAGGATCCCTTTGTCATGGCCGGAGGACCCTGCGCGTCGAATCCGGAACCGCTCCACGCATTCATCGATTTTTTCGAGATCGGAGAGGGCGAGTTCATGATGGATGAGGTGCTTGATGTCTTTGCGTCAGCCAAAGAGCGCGGACTGTCGCGGATCGACACCCTGAAGGAACTGTCAAAGGTCCCCGGGGTCTATGTCCCGTCTTTTTACGAGGTGACTTATCAGGATAACGGCCAGATCAAAGAGCGGGTCAAATTATGGGCAGGCGCGCCGGATCAGATCCGCAAGCAGATCGTGAAAGACTTTGACGGCGTGACGTATCCCGACCGGATCATTGTGCCTTACTGTGAACCGGCCCATGACCGCATCATGGTGGAGACCTTCCGAGGCTGCACCAGGGGCTGCCGCTTCTGCATGGCCGGCATGATCTATCGGCCGGTCCGCGAGAAGCGCTCCGGCACGATCCTTGAACTGGCCGATGAACTGGTCCGCAAGACCGGCTATGAGGAGATCTCCCTGACCAGTCTGTCGACCTGTGATTATTCCGACATCGAACGGTTGGTCACGCTGCTGGTGGAGAAGTATCAGGATGAAAAAATCTCCGTCTCTCTGCCGTCCATCCGTGTGGATGCCTTTGGCGTGGAACTCATCAATGAGATCCAGAAGATCCGCAAAACCGGCCTGACCTTCGCGCCGGAGGCAGGATCCCAGCGGATGCGGGATATCATCAATAAAAATGTCACGGAAGAGGATATCCTCAACGCGACACAAAGTGCCTTCTCCATGGGCTGGTCCGCCATCAAGCTATATACCATGATCGGCCTGCCCTGCGAAACGGTGGAGGATGCCATCGGCATCGCCGACCTGGCCGAAAAAATCGTCGCTCAGTATTACAAAACCCCCAGGGAGCAGCGCCAGAAGGGGCTGCGGGTCAATCTGTCCACCAGCATTTTCATCCCCAAGCCCTTTACGCCCTTCCAATGGGCACCCCAGGAGCGCAGAGAATCCATTCTGAACAAAGTCTACGAGATCAAGCATCACCTCAAATCCAGGGCCATTTCCTATTCCTGGCATGAATCTGAGCTCTCCCGACTGGAAGCGGTGGTCTCCAGAGGCGACCGCCGCGTGGCCGATCTCATCCTGAGGGCTTTCGAACACGGGGCCAAAATGGATGGCTGGACGGAACTGTTCCGGCTGGATGCCTGGGAACAGGCCATAGCGGATACCGCTTTGGATGTCGATTTCTATGCCTACCGCCAGCGGGACTATGATGAGATCCTGCCCTGGGACTTTATCGACATCGGGGTAAAAAAATCTTATCTCATCGCCGAAAACGAGCGGGCAAAAGCGGCGGTGACCACCCGGGACTGCCGGGACGGCTGCACGCTGTGCGGCATCAACGAAACTTACGGAAGGGGGATCTGTTTCAATGGCAGTTTACTTCATACAACACACGAAAGCTGATGCCATCAAGTTCGTCGGCCATCTGGACCTTCAGCGCGCCCTCCAGCGCAATCTGAGCCGGTCCGGTCTTAAAGTGGCTTTTTCCAAAGGATTCAACCCGCACATGATGATGTCATCCGCCCAGCCGCTGTCGGTGGGCATGTCTTCCGAGGCGGAGTATCTGCAGGTGGAACTCATGGACGACCCGTCGGAGGAGGAAGTCCTCCATGCGCTCAACGGGACTGCATCTGAAGGGATCCGGTTCATCCGGGCCCGCCGGATGGAACCGGGGACTCCGCCGCCCATGGCCCTGCTGGATGCTGTCCGGGCGAGGATCAAACTGCCCTCGTCGCCTGAATTTGCCCGTCAGGTGCAAACCATCCTGGCGGGGGATCAGCCCATGACCGTGGCCACGGTCAATAAAAAAGGCGTGGCCAGAGAACGGGATATCCGGCCTCTGATCCTGCCCGGCGCCGAGGTCACGTATGCTGACGGGTACTCTGAGCTGACCCTGACGGCCCTGGCGGGAAGCCGCGACCATCTGAATCTGGACCATCTGGTCAAATACCTGCGGGAACAAACGACCGGCCTGATCCCCGACCGTTTCATCCACATCAGACGGCTGGAAATGTACGCAAAAAAAGATGGCCGGTACGTTTCACTGGGGGAGATCTGATGAATGAACTGCTCATCGAACGGGACGGTTTTCTGAGGATCGCCCGGGTCCGGGAAGGCGATCTGACCGCTCTGCGCGTGATCCGCGATACCGACAAGCCCTCGCCAGGCGATATCTACAGCGGGATCATCCGCAACGTTTCCATGGCCCAGCATGCGGTGTTCATTGACCTGGGAACGGGCCGCAACGCCTATCTTCATGTCAGGTCCGCCAGGGCGCTGGAACACTACCGGATCGGAGATGCCATTGCGGTGGAGGTGCTGCGCGGCGAGTCCGGTAAAAAGGGCGCCAAAGTCACCGATGAGATCTCACTGACGGACGGGAACCTCGTGGTGATGCGTGGGAGAGGGTACACATTTTCCCGCAGCACCGACCCCGATGCCTTCTATGAGATCCATGGCCGGATCCCGGTTTATCCCGATCTGCGGCTGATGATCCGCAGCGGAAGTCTTGCCCTGACACCGGATGAACTTCAACGTGCCATGGATCAGCTGACGGAGCGTTTCCGGAATCTGATCCGGCGATCGGAACAGAGCTTTGAACCGGAGCGGCTCTACCGGGATCTCAGATATCTGGAAGAACTGGCGGGAGATCCCCGTGCGGGTGAGCTCATGATGATCCACAGCAATGATCCCGGTCTGAATCAGATCCTTCGGCTGATGGGTCATACCCAGATCACAGAATATCCGCCGGGATTTCATGTGTTTCATCGTCACGGCATCGAATCCGCCGTGGAGCGGCTGCGCAGCAAAACGATCCCGCTGCCGGCGGGGGGGACCCTGGTCATTGAAGAGACCGAAGCCCTCACTGCCATTGATGTCAACAGCGGTTCCCGGCCCGGCAAAGGGAAAAAACTCAGTGCCCTGGAACTGAACGAAGCTGCGTTGGCGGCTGCTCTGGAGCAGATCGAACTGCGCAACCTGGCCGGGATCATCGTCATTGATTTTGTTGCCATGGACCGGGATGCAGACGGGCTGAAACTTTACGAGGCGGCCAAAACGATGACCCGGGGGATGAACCCGCTGACGAAAGCCTATCCGCTCACGGAACTAGGGCTCATGCAGATCGCCCGCCGGCGCCAGGGAGAGAGTGTCACAAGACTTCTCTTTGGCCGTGAAAACACCCGGAAGCTGCCGCTGTCGCCCAGTTACCTCTACAAACTGATCCGCATCCGGCTGGATGATCCGGCCTGGGAAATGAAACGCTTTGAGATCAGCTTCAATCCGGCCTATCAACTGGAACAGAACGCCATCGCCCAACTCCTGGCCGCCGACTATCCGGAATTTGAATGCCGTCTGGTGACCCGGCCCGATGTGGATCCGGTAAAAGTGGTCCCGGTACTGGCCTGAATCCGTGGGTCAGGGTCGGAGAGGATTGGATCAGGATCGATGGTCAATGAAATTCTGAAATAAAGTTGATGGGATCCTGAGGAAAAGTTGGCGGGATCCTGGGGCTAAGCAGATGAGATCCTGAGGAAAAGTTGGGGGGATCCTGGGGTTAAGTCGATGGGATCCTGGGGTTAAGTCGATGGGATCCTGAGGTCAGGCTGGAGAGATCCTGAGATTAAATCGTCTGGCCCTTGGCATGAGGCCCTGGGCCAGGCTGTGAAAGATTCTATGGGCAGTCATCTGATGGATGTCAGGATCAGATCCAAACGAATTTGAAACGAAGAAAACACGAAGAAAAAACGAAGTTATATCGGAGTCAGGTCGAACCCAATCGGAGGCCAACCGAAGGCCAATGGAGGCCAATGGAAGTAAAAATAAAAAGTTGGACAACCACGACAGGTTATGATAGTATTATTCGGTAAGGCCGCACAGTAACGGTTTAGGAAACACGCAGGTGTACCGGAATGGCGAGTAACTGATAAGAGGAGGTGTTTTTCCGATTATGTATGCTGTAATTAAAACAGGCGGCAAGCAGTACAAAGTATCCGAAGGAGACGTTTTATACGTTGAAAAGTTGGCTGCTGATGTTGATTCAACCGTTGAATTGACAGACGTGCTTGCAGTAGCTGGTGACAACGGGTTGACCGTTGGTTCCCCCAATGTTGACGGAGCTAAAGTTGTTTGCAAAGTGTTAGCTCAGGACAAGGCAAAAAAGATCATTGTTTTCAAGTTCAAAGCCAAAAAAGACTACAGAAGAAAACAGGGTCACAGACAGCCATATACCAAGCTTGTTGTCGAACAGATCCTGGCTTAGGCTATGATAAATGTTACGATCAGGATGTCCCGGGGAAGAATCGCAGGATTTACCTATGACGGACATGCCGCATATGCAGAGCACGGACAGGACATCGTCTGCGCCGCAGTAACAGCCCAGCTGATGATGGCGTATAACGGTCTGGAAACAGTCATGGGGATCCCACTGGATCTCGACATGGATCCGGACGGCGGCTATTTTTCATTTGGGATCAAGGATCCGTCGGAAGCGGTATTGGCGAAGGCTCAGGTCATCATGGAAACACTGAAACTTGGCCTTTATGGAATTTTACAACAACACGAAGAAAATATTACACTCATAGAAGAGGAGGTGTAACACAATGCTTATATTAAACCTGCAGTTTTTCGCTCATAAGAAGGGAGTAGGTTCCTCCAAGAACGGACGTGATTCACATTCGAAGCGTCTTGGTGTCAAGTCATCTGACGGACAGTTTGTTCTCGCCGGGAATATCCTGGTCAGACAGAGAGGTACAAAGATCCACCCCGGAACTAATGTGGGCAGGGGCAAGGACGACACTTTATTCGCAACCGTTGACGGGATCGTAAGATACGAACGACTCGGCAAAGATAAGAAGAAAGCTAGTGTTTATCCCAGAGTTGAACAAGAAGTACAGGAAGCTGTCCAGTAACAGCTTTTTACGGGAAGCTAAAGACCTGCCTCGGCAGGTCTTTATTTGTTCAAAAAACCATTTGCCTCATCGAATCTGCGGCCTCTGAACGCAGCCGGCGTAAAGATCCATTGGACAGAGGCGCAGCAGGCACATCACCATACGAGGATCTCAGCAGGATCCCCGGGGTCACTAAAAGGTAAACAATTTGAGAAAGTGAACGATGGGGGCCAATGGACCATTTTCCTTTAGTATAATTGTTGTAAAGGAAGGTAGATAACGATGAATATGTTTATAGACTATACCAGCGTATTCCTGAAATCAGGAAACGGCGGCAACGGAGCGGTGTCGTTCCGACGTGAAAAGTACACCCCCCTGGGCGGTCCCGACGGCGGTGACGGCGGACGGGGCGGATCCATCATTTTCGTTTCCGATCCAGGAATGACGACCCTGCTGGATCTGAAATACAAAAGAAAATATGTGGCGGACAACGGGACGTCAGGTTCCGGTGCCAAATGCTATGGCAAAGATGGCGAGGATATTGTGGTCCGTGTGCCCGTGGGCACCGTCATCAAGGAAAAAGCGACGGGCAAGATCATTGCCGATCTCAACGAGCCGGATCAGCGCATCACCGTCCTCAGGGGTGGCAAGGGCGGCAAGGGCAATGCGAAATTTGCGACGCCAACGCGCCAGGCTCCTGATTTTGCCGAACCCGGCATGCCGGGCGAAGAACTGGACGTCATCCTGGAACTCAAAGTCCTGGCCGACGTCGGTCTGGTCGGATTCCCCAATGTGGGCAAATCCACCATTCTCTCCGTGGTCAGCCGCGCCCAGCCGAAAATCGCGGATTACCACTTCACGACGCTGTCACCCAATCTGGGCGTGGTCAGCCTTCGGGGCATCGAACCCTTTGTCATTGCTGACATCCCGGGGATCATCGAAGGCGCCAGCGAGGGCGTCGGGCTGGGGCTGCAGTTTCTGCGTCATGTCGAGCGTACCCGGATCCTGGTCCACGTCGTCGATATCTCAGGATCCGAATCTCGGGACCCCAAGGAAGATTTCGACAAAATCAACGAAGAACTGAAAGCCTACTCTGAAGTCCTCAGTCAGCGGCCGCAGATCGTGGTGGCCAACAAGGCCGACATGATGGAAGATGACAGCCAGTTTGAGGAGTTCAAGGCCTATGTCAATGGCAAGGGCTACGACCGGGTCCACCTGATCAGCGCCGGTGCCAACATCGGGGTTGAAGCAGTCATGAAGGACGCCGCTCAGCTCTTGTCCGTGACGCCGGCTCCGCCCGAGATGTACGGACCCGAAGATATGTATATCCCCGAAGACAAGCATTTCACCTATGAGATCAACGTCGACGAAGAGGGTGTCTACGTCGTATCCGGATCCTTTGTGGAACGGATCCTGGATTCCACCAACATCAACAACCCGGACCATCTGCGCTATTTCCACAAAGTCCTGCGCAACAAGGGCGTCATCGACGATCTGATCCGGCACGGCATCCAGGACGGAGATACGGTCCGGATGCGTGATTTCCAATTTGAATTTATGAGGTAAACCATGATAACAACAAAACAGAGAGCATTTCTGCGCAGTCTGGCCAACGGGATCGATCCCATCTTCCAGATCGGCAAGAACGGCATCGAAGAGAATTTTCTGGCCCAGGTGGACCAGGCGCTGGAAAAACGCGAACTGATCAAGATCAATGTGCTGGAGTCGGCAGGCCTGTCGACCAGGGAGGCATCCCAGACCCTGTGCACCATCCTGCACTGTGAAGGCGTCCAGGCCATCGGCAGAAAGCTAGTGATCTACCGTCAGGCAAAGGATCAGGCCAACCGCCGCATCGACCTTCCCAGATGAGGCGGGGCATCGTCGGCGGGACCTTTGATCCGATCCACGCTGCCCATTGCTACCTCATGGAGGAATGCATCAGTCTGCTGGATCTGGATGAGCTTCTGGTCATCCCCAACGGAGACCCGCCGCACAAAAATAACGGTGTGACCGGGGCGGACCATCGTCTGGCCATGGTCCGTCTGGCCCTGGCGGCTTATCCCGGGCTGGCAGTCAGCGATCTTGAGATCAGTGATCCGAACATCAGCTATACCTGGAAGACGCTGACCAAACTGGCCGGTCTCTACCCGGGGGATGAGCTGTATTTCATCATGGGCGCTGACTCACTGGCTCAGTTCAAAAACTGGCGGGAACCTGAGATCATCATCCGGCTGGCTCATCTGGTCTGCTTCGACCGTCCCGGCTACCGGTCGGAAGAAGTGACCCGATCAGCAGAATGGATCCGTTTGCGGGGGGGCCATGTCACCATGATCGACTCCCTGGATCTGGAGATCTCCTCAACGGATATCCGCCACCGGATCGCCCGGGGGCTTCCCCACCGGGCATTCCTGCATCCGGACGTCTATGACTATATCCACCGGCACGGCCTCTATCGGACGGAAGAGGCAGACTGATCAGTCTGTCATCCATGGTCCGGGGCAGCGTTGCGCCGGATCCTTCAGCTGTTGGGAACACTAGTGAGAAAAGGCAAAAGAATGGGGCAGACAAAAGAAATCAAACGGTATCTCCGGAAAAATCTGGATCATAAACGCTATGAACATACACTGAGTGTGCGTCGAACGGCCCGGAAACTGGCCAGACGGCACATGAAATTTGCCTCCGCCCGGGAGAAAAAGACGTTCCTTAAAAAAGTCAGTCTGGCGGCACTGCTCCATGACGTGGACAAACCGCGGGATCCCCAGGAACTGTGGGACCGGCTCAAAGACGATCCCCATGTGGATCACCGCTACATCAGTGAGTTCAGGGAAGTCTGGCATGCCTTCTCATCAGCTCTGACGGCCCGCGGGCGATTTGGCATGGAGGACGAAGAGCTCCTCAACGCCCTGCGCTTTCATACCACCGGGCGCTCCGGCATGTCTGACCTGGAGAAGATCATCTATCTGGCAGACTACATCGAACCGGGCCGGAGTTTTCCTGGCGTCGAAGCCATTCGCAGCGCTGCCCGCAAGGGCATCGACGCAGGGTGCCTGGCAGCGCTGGAACACTCCATTGGGTATCTTCGGAGCAAAGGGAACAGGATCTCTCCGTATACGCTGGAGGCAAGAAAGGATTTGATGCGCCATGGCAGCTTTTAAAAAAATCGAAACAGAACGCGTCCCAAACCGGAAAACGAAGGCCGAGATGGATCCCATCCGGCAACATGCAGCGGCACAAAGACCCGGAACCGCGAATCCATCCGCGGAGGGCAGCAGCGAGCAGCGCAGACCCCGAAATGTCATCAAAACGATCATTGATCCGAAACATCAGGGGAAGCGGCTGAGAGATTTTCTAAAGAATGAACTGAAGATGTCCGGGCGCAACATCAAGCGCCTGGCCATGGACCGCCAGATCTATGTGGGCAGAAAAAGTGTCCACCTGGATTACCGGATCCGCGGAGGTGAAACGCTGCTTTTAAATCTGGATCGGGAGGAGCGTCAGGACATGGCACCGGTGGCCATGGATCTGTCCATCGTCTACGAGGATTCCAGCCTGGTGGTGGTAGACAAACCGCCGTTTCTGGTCGTCCATCCAACGAAGAATCACAAGGATGACACCCTGACCAACGGCTTGCTCTGGCATTTCAGGGAGCATGGCGATCCGGCCATCGTCCGGCTGGTTTCACGCCTGGACATGAACACGTCGGGACTGGTGCTGGTGGCGAAAAACCAGTTCATCCACTCGGCATTTGCCCGGTACCGGGGCAATGACAAGCCGGTGAAGACCTACCTGGCCATCACCCAGGGGATCTGGCGGGAAAAGCGCGGGACCATCGATGCACCCATCCACTGGCCGGATCCGGAGGATTACCGACGGACCGTCCATGAACTGGGCCAGGCCAGCATCACGCACTATGAAGTCCTGGATGAATTTTCCGGGTACAGTCTGGTCCGGTTCGTCCTCGGAACCGGCCGAACCCATCAGATCCGGGTCCATTCCGCCCATCTGGGGCATCCGCTGGTGGGGGACTCGCTCTACGGCGGTCTGCTCCAGGGGGAGAATCCCCGCCAGCTGCTTCACGCCTGGCAGCTGGCGTTCATTCATCCGATGTCACGGGAACAGATCAGCCTGAAGGCCGAACTGCCTGAGGATATGAAAGAATTCATCCGCGCCAACGGCGGGACCATCATTCCCTGATCCAGGTTTTGAGACCGGTATTATTGAAAAACCAAAGACATTTAAATCGATGAATCGATGGTTGCGATCCACGCCAGGGAAAGAGCGTTCCCGTGACGTGGATCCGTTTTTTTTGCATGGCAGCCGGTCCCTATATGATCTCTTCTCTACGAGGCGGGTCCTGCGTCTTTCCGGATAGAGAACAGGGGCCTGACCCATGATGGTCTGCCTGTCACAGAGAATCAAGTCGTTTCGTTTGGCAGTGTCAGTTTTTTGGAACCTCGTGTAGTCCTCGTTCTGGTTTGAGCCTGTTTCTTTTGCCTGATCGGCAAATTTACAGGCCGAAGATCACGGGCAAAGGTCCTGCCAAGGCCTGATCCAAACCCCAGGGAACTCGAATTGGCAAAGAGAGGCAGAAGGATCAGACGAAAGGGAGACAAAAAGAGAGACGGAAAGAGAGACGGAAAGAGAGACGGAAACAGAGACGGAAAGAGAGACGAAAGAGAGACGGAAAGAGAGAAGAACGGGAGATTGGGAGGGTCATACGAAGGCTTAGGCAGAAGTCAGCTGAGCTTAGGAGTAAGTTAGTTGAGCTGAGGAAGAAGGATACTGAGCAGAACACCGGGATTTAAAGGTCGATATGGATCCATCCTCTGTTGGGAGCACAAAAGGAGCCGTTCCCTTGCTGGGATTCGGTTTGTGAAACCTCAATGGTAGTTGTGAGGGAAATAGAATGATTCAAAAATTTAACTATAAAACCCATGAAAAG
>CAYYVR010000022.1:0-5241 GCA_964475185.1 uncultured Clostridium sp.
TTAAGCAATGAATGCTGATTGATTTAAACGTCCTGATTTTGTATATTCGATCATTCCTGAATTAGATCCCGCAGCTCATTATGTAAGGAATCCCTTTGTTTTTTTTCGAAAAAAGTGATCCCTCCCCTGGTGGGGTCTGAATCACTTTTTTGCAGGATCGGATGTTAGTTGATCGGATCGAATGTAAGTTGATTGGATGGGATTAAAGTCAGCGTCTTTGAAGAATAAAGGCTTTCCCAATCGATGGCTATGGGGATCAAACGAAATGGCTTCCCAGGGAATCCATCCTCTTCAGTTCTTACCCCTGGTCTTTCTCCCATCGGCGCAGGGAGGCCCGGATGATCTCATCCACCAGCTCGGTATAGCTCATGCCGATGCTTTTTGCGCTTTTCGGGATCAGCGAGGTGGCGGTCATCCCGGGGAGCGTGTTCATTTCCAGCACATAGGGGATCTCATCACGCAGGATCAGATCGACCCGGCCGTATACGGAGCACTTCAGCGCATCATAGGTTGCCAGTGCCATGGCGTCGATCTTCGTCTGCAAGGCTTCGGGCAGGTGAACGATCTCTTCCCGGGCGCCGCCATGGGCTTCATCCTGGTATTTGGCAGTGTAGTCAAAAAATCCGGTGGGGGCCGAGATTTGGATGGTGGGCAGCACTCTGCCGTCCAGGATCGGCGTCGTCAGTTCCACTCCGCCGATGAATTCCTCCACCATGACTTCCGGATCCATGGTCAGCACCTGGACGATGCTCTGACGCAGACAATCCTCCTCCCCGCAGATGAAGGTCATGACGGAGGATCCGCCGCTGTTGGGCTTGACCACGACTTTCTGCCTGTCTCTGAAAAACGGGATGGCACGCGCTTCGATGTCGGCATCGCCCGTCACCACGATCCAGTCAGCCGTATTGACCCCGCGGCCGCGAAGGATCACTTTGGCCAGATCCTTGTCCATGGCGATGGCGGAGCTTTTGACATCGGATCCCGAGTAGGGAATGCCCATGGCGTCCAGGATGCTCTGGATCTGGCCGTCTTCCCCGTATTTGCCATGGAGTGCGATCAGAGCGAAATCGATCCCCCTGCACTTTTCCATAACGTCGTCCTTGGTATCCAGAACGATGCGGATTGCCTCATACTTCGCCGGATCGAGGCTGGCCAGCATATTTTCACCTGTTTTCAGAGATACCTCCCGTTCAGTGGAGATCCCACCCATCAGCACGCCTATTTTCATTTCATTCCCCTTTGATCGTTTTGTTGACAGTGGCACTGCGCTTCACCGCGGCCGATGACGTTATCCCGGCTCCGGCGGACTTTTTCCCCGCTGATCGGGTCAGGTCCCGGTAATATTTGCAGTGGCCGGTGATCGGACATTCTTCGCAATTTGGTTTTCTGGCCGTGCAGCAGCGCCGTCCGTGGAAGATCAGCAGATGATGGGCATCGATCCAGACGTCCTTGTCCAGCGCTTTCATCAGCGCCTGTTCGGTTTTTTCGACATCTTTCTCATCCGTGATGCCGATCCGGTTGGCCAGTCGGAAGACATGGGTATCCACGGCGATGGTCGGGACCCGGAAGGCATTGGCCAGGACGACATTGGCGGTTTTACGCCCCACGCCGGGCAATGTGATCAGCTCTTCCATGGTGGAAGGGACGGTTCCGTCAAACCGGCTGATGAGTTCCCGCACCAGTTTATAGATATTTCTGGCCTTGGTCTTATACAGGCCGATGGTTTTGATGAGGGCTTCGATCTCGACCACCGATAGATCCAGCCAGTCTTCGGGTTCAGCCAGCTCCTCATAGAGGGCCGGCATGACTTTATTGACCTGGACATCCGTGGTCTGAGCCGACAGGACCGTCGATACCAAAAGCTGGAACGGCGTTTCATGGATCAGTTCACAGGCTGCATCGGGATACGTCTCCCGGAGCAGCCGAATGATCTCTTTCTCTTTCTTTCTCATGGTCTGGATCGTTCCAGGGCCGGCGCCATCGTACGGTCCGCTTCGGTCTTGTCATCGGGTGTTCCGTAGATCCCGCGATAGGCGGGAGAAAGGGTCTGGGCGATATGCGCCATGATATCGGCAAGGGCCCGATCATCATATTCATGTTTGTCTTCACCGGGCAGTTTTTTCACCAGCTGGAAGGGTTTGCCAATGACGATGTCCACGGTCCCCGGATGGATCCGTTCTTTGCTCATCTGTTCTGACGGATCGATGGGTACGATGCGTTCCGTTCCCATCAGGCCGATGGGGACGATGGGCACTTTGGCCATGCGGGCGATGAGCGTGATGCCCTTTTTCGCTTCGTTCATGGAAGCCGTGCGCGACCGGGTGCCTTCCGGGAAGATCATCACGGATTCTCCGCCCTTCAGCGTATTGATGATGGTCTTCATCGACTCCAGATCTGCGGAATTGGGCTTGATGTCGATGGTCTTGATCAGATTTTTGAAAAAATTAGTGAATTTATCATCCGTCAGTTTGACCCCCGCCACAAAATGGGGGTCAAATTTCTCTTTGAGGAGCATCATCAGCACCATGCCGTCCAGATTGGACAGATGATTGGCCACGAAGATACAGGGTGATGAGACCGAATCCAGATTTTCGCGGCCCTGGATCCTGATGGTGACCTTCTTTTTGAGCTGACGGTCCACATAGGCCCGGGCCAGCTTCTGCTGAAGGCTCAGCGGCAGGAGAGAAAATAGATCCATTAGTTTCATGTCGTTACCTCTTTATCATGGTTCCGGATCAGACCGGTCATCTTTTTAGTTTATCATAGGCGTCCTGCACCAGGGGAGATCCCGCCCGGATCGCCTCCGGCAGATCCCCGCGGCTCGCCAGCGCTGCCAGCGCATTCCTTGCAAGGATCGCTTTGCCCCGCCAGCCGGCGGAGGTGATGGCGTATTTTTCCCTGAATACCCCCTTTGACATCTGCAGCAGTTCGGACAGATCCGGCGCTGCCATATATTCAAAAGGTTCAAAATCAGCCAGTCCCAGGCCGGCTTTGTCCCGGTTGAAGGGACAGACGCGCTGACAGGTATCGCAGCCGAACAGTCTTCCCGAGAGGCGCAAAAGCTCATCCCGTGAGAGCGATTTCTGCTGCGTCAGCGCTGACAGGCAGTGATCGGCGTGAACATAGTCATCCCCCAGGATCTGAGCGGGACAGGCCCTGATGCAATTCCGGCAGGAACCGCAGGGACCGAAGGTCCCCGGTTCGATATAGTCCTCATTGGCCGGCAGCGGCAGATCCGTCCGGATCTCCCCCAGGAACACATAACTGCCATACGCTCTGGTGATCAGAAGCGAATTGCGTCCGGAGAACCCCACCCCGGCCAGCACCGCAATGAGGCGCTCAGGCAGGGCGTTGCTGTCGGTCCAGGCGCTGGCCTCATAGCCCAGGCCACGGATGAACTCGCAGATTCGATCCAGATAGGCGCGGAGGATCAGGTGGTAATCCCGTCCCCGGGCATACACTGAAAAATGCGCATCCTTTGGCCAGGTCAGTTCGCGGGCATAGGGAAAGGCGATGGAAATGAAGGATCCGGTCAGATCGCATTTTTCCCGGGCACTGCCCGTCTCAAACGCTGACCGGGACTCTGGGGGACGCGCATCGTAATAGGGCTGGTACCGGGCGATGACCTCGCCCCTGGTGTACCCGAACAGCTCCAGTCCCAGACTGCGGATGAAGCCTTCCAGCGCGCTGATGAGGGAAGGATCCGGATCCGCAGCTCTTAATTTTTCCGTTTCCATAGCGGCGCCAGAAACTCATCGATGACATCATGGATATTGATGACACCCACCAGTTTGTTCTCGTCATCGACGACGGGGATCTGCAGGAGCTCATATTTAATGGCCAGATCCACTGCCGTTTCGGCGTGATCGGTGGCGTTGACTTCTTCCACCCGGGTGTTCATGAAATCCCGGAGCATGGCCTCATCCGGATTCTGAATGAGATCACTCATGGAAATGAAACCGGTCAGTTCACCGTTCTGATCCGTCACGAAGATATAATACATTTCATCGGAATCGTACTCATCGGATAATTCCCGGATGATCTCCCGGGCATCTTTCACCGTGATGGCATCCACAAAGGACAGAAATTCCTTTGCCATGATGGAACCGGCTTCCTCATCCGGGTAGGACAGGATCTCCTGCACTTGTGTGGCATCGTCATAAACCAGATTGGAGAGGATCTTCGCTTTGGTTTCATCGTCCATTTCTTCCAGGATCTCCGCGATCTCATCGTTGGGGATCATCTCCAGGATCTCCTGGGCCTTGGTTTCCGACATGGCAGAGAGGATCTCCGCCTGGACACCGGGGGCTTCGATTTCTTCCAGGGTATCGGCCGCCAGTTCATCATCCAGGGTGTCAAAGACCAGATTCCGGTAATGGGACTCCACTTCTTCCAGGACATCGGCCAGGTCAGCCGGATGCAGGGTGGACAGTTCCTGATAGGGAACGTTCAGCCTGATCTTGTCTTTGAGATGGCTGGATTCCTTCAGGGTATCCACATCATCCCACAGGATCAGGGAATCACTGGTTTTGTGACCGGAGATTTTGTTCCAGCCCTTCATGACCGTGCCCAGGCCGCGCCGTCTGGCCCAGCCGTTTCTTGATTTATCGATGGCCAGAAGGCGCAGGCCGTCGTCCAGCTGCGCCAGACGGACATCAAAGACCTTAAAGCTGCGTTTTCCGTTGGCATCCACGACTTCCTTATCCAGGATATCCTTGGAGATCAGGAAGGAAAAACTCTGCGGCATGATATCGCGGACGCCCCGCACTTCGATGGTCACGCTGCCGCGGGAATCCTCATAGAACTCGATGTCCTTGAATTCATAATTGTAGATGTCGCCGGATTTGTCGACTTTGTATCCGATGGCCTTGGGATATCCCTGGCCCCGGTTGACATAGATATCCTTCAGGATCCCTACGGTGTCATCCATTTCATCCCTGATGGGACGATTCAGAATGGATGAAAGATAGATCAGATTAAGACGCTCCATAAAATTCCTCCTCTGAGAATCGATCGTTGATCACTTATCGGGAGGACAGAACAAAGTGAGTGCCTCCCGTCTGGCTGGTCCATATGCAATAACTACTGTCAGGCCCACTGCCCACGAGCTCCCACTTCCTTTCTGAATGAATAATTGGATTAAATAAGGATCGTCATCACTGACTTCCTGTTTCATTATAGATTAATTTGGCGCAATAAAAAACAAATCAGGGGGTTTGTCAACGCTTTCAGTTAAAATTT
>CAYYVR010000022.1:5341-10983 GCA_964475185.1 uncultured Clostridium sp.
TCAGCGGCGCGGTCCTTTTGCAGGACCAATCCGCGAAATACCGCCGCTGCACCGGCCGTGACCAACAGCAATGCGCCGGTCAGCATGGCAGGGACCCCGGCCTGATCGGTGAGGATGCCCCCCGCCGTGTTGCCGAAGACGCCGCCCAGAGTATTGGCCGTGGTGATCATGGCCTGTCCCTTGATCTGGTCCCCGGGCTTCATCCGTTCGCTGCTGTAGTACACCAGGGCCGGCATGAACGGGGCAAAGGACAGGCCCTGAAGCAGTTGCGTCCCGTTGATCTGGGCCACACTGCCTGCAAGGGTGTAGGCCACTCCCTTCAGGATGAAAAATAAAACGGCGATCCGCATGATATTGACGGTTTTGATCCGTCTCTGGAACCGGGTAAAGAAAAACATGGCCGGCAGCTCCAGCATGGCTGCCAGAAACAGCGTAAAGCCAAGATCCCGATCGGCACCGCCGACATGGCGGATCATCTGGACCAGGTAGGTGTTGGTCATGTTATGGAAACTGAAAATCAGCACGACCCCTGCCAGGAACAGAAAAAAGCCCGGATAGCTTCTGAAAAAATCCAGGGCTGACGGTCTGCGCGGCGGCTTTGCGGCCGGATCACTGCTGATGCTGTGGATGGGTGTAGGCACAGCGAGCATCACCGCCAGGAGCAGTGCGGCCAGGATCAGGCTCACCAGAGGGATCCGGTCCGCTCCGAACCATTCGATGAAATATGAAAGGAACAGCGATACGCCGGCAAATCCCAGCGACCCCATGGCTCTGGCGATGCCGTAATTGCAGACCTGACCGACCTGAATGAAATACATTCCGACGGCATTGACCATGGGCATCAGGATACTGGTTGCGGCAATGAGGATGCCGTAGACCAGGGGCAGGGCGGCGCCGCTCAGGGTTAAGCTGAGAAAGCCTGCTGTCATGACCAAAAGGGACAGCCCGATGATGATGTGACTTAGGGTGATGCGCTCGGAGCGATCGGCAAATTCTGCGATCAGCGGCTGAAGGATTGCCCCGGCGATATTGGCCAGGGCAATGATCAGACCGATGGATGTGGCGGAAAATCCCTTTGCAAGAAGAAAAACGGCAGCAAAGCCGATGACGGTACAAAAAAGCATCCAGAACAGGCCCTGGATCACTGAATAGATCAGTGTCCTGTCATTGCTGCGCTCCATTACAGGTGGCCTTTGACGCCGAGAACGGTCAGGCCGTCTTTGATGCACTGGATCCGGACCGGCATGGCCGGTCCCTTCTCGCCGTCAATGTCACTGGGGATGGGTTCCCAGGATTCAATGGTGACGTCATCGGTCTGAATATACAGAACGGATGGATCCAAAAGCGCCTGCTCATCACCGCGCAGCAGTTTCAGCAGGGCCGGTCCGATCTCGGTGAAATGGCCGGCTTTGAGCAGCATCAGATCCAGAAGGCCGTCATTGCCGTGGGATCTCAGGGCCAGCCGCATGCCGCCCAC
This sequence comes from uncultured Clostridium sp., assembly GCA_964475185.1. Lineage (GTDB taxonomy): Bacteria > Bacillota > Clostridia > Clostridiales > Clostridiaceae > JG1575. The sequence goes on from CAYYVR010000022.1 coordinate 6,819, forward strand.
GCTGATCCCGTTGAAGACCGTCGCCAGCAGCATTTCGCCTTCGAATTCTTTTTCCTTTGACGTGACCTTGACCCGGACGGGTTTAAAGTCACGGATCATCTCAATGGATTTGAGAAAATAAGCCAGGACCCCGATATTTGTTTTCATATCACTGTCGGTTTTCTGTGATATATCGGCAAAATGGCCGCAGGCGAAGACATTGAGAAAATACCGGTCATTGACCTTGCCCAGATCCATTTTCTGCGGGGGCAGGGTCAGGATCTGGCGCAGCGACTCCTCCACATTGGGGCTCATGCCGATGTAATTGGCGTAATCGTTGGCAGTCCCCATGGGCAGGAAGGCCACGGGCGTATCGTGTCCGCAGGCAATGAGCTCATTGACGATGGAATCGCATGTCCCGTCTCCGCCGGCGATGAGGTAGTGATCGTAGTACCCTTTGGGTTCAAGGCAGCGGCCTTCTTCCTCACTGTTTTCGTCCAGACGCAGGACATCCACCCGGTAACCGTATTTCTGGTAGATCCGGAAAACGGTATCCAGCTGTTTTCTCATCTTCCCGTCCCCGGAATTGGGGTTATATACAAATTTGACTCGTTTCATAAAACCACCTCAAAATCAGTTCGGCAGCCAACTGATGGCCTTTCAATCAATATACTTTCATTGTACACGCAAATCACTTTTTTGAGACTGTTTTCAGGAAAAGTTCAATCTTTGGACCTGCCCGCTCTCCGGGCTCCGGCAGGCCCCGGCAGGCCCCGGCCCGACGATACGATCCTCACAGATCAAATAAAGGATGGACCGGCCGGTCCATCCTGGTAAAGAAGATCTGTTCCTGAGGGATCCCGCTGAGACCGGCCTATTCTTCCCGGGGGTGTTTGTGATCCTTGTGGACTTCCGTGATCTCAGCATCTCCGAAGACCATCTGCTTCATCCGCTTTCCGGTGGGCGTCCCCGCGATCCCGCCGATGCCGGTCTCCCGGAGATTCTCACTCAGTGAACGGCCGACTTCATACATGGCGACGACGGCTTCGTCAAAGGGGATCCTGGACTGGACACCGGCCATGATCATATCCGCAATGGACAGCGCATTGACGGCGCCCTGGGCATTTCGGTATAGGCACGGGATCTCAACGAGCCCGGCCACAGGATCGCAGACCAGACCCAGCATGTTCATGAGGACGATGGCTCCGGCATCCAGACTCATCTGAGGGGTCCCTCCCATGAGATAGACGGCAGCGCCGGCCGCCATGGCAGCGGCCGATCCGGTCTCAGCCTGGCAGCCGCCTTCGGCGCCGGAGATGGTGGCGTTCTGCCCGATGATGATGCCCATGGCGCCGGCCACAGCCAGAGCCTGGACCAGTTCATCCTCCGATGTCTGGCGCTGATCGGCGAAGGTCTTGAGCACTGCCGGCAAAATGCCGCAGGCACCGGCCGTCGGTGCGGCCACGATCCGCCCCATGGCGGCGTTGACTTCCGAAGAGCTCATGGCATAGGCCATGGCGTTGGTCATGACATCGCCGCTGATGGACTGGCCGGTTTTGGAATAGGCTGAGATCTTCGTGGAATCTCCGCCGATGAGGCCCGAGACGGAAAAGACCAGACGCCGCTTTCCTTCCGTGGCCGCCAGTTTCATGACTTTGATGACTTCTTTCAGTTCAGCGAGGACCTCTTCCCGGGTGACACCGGATTCCTCCATTTCGTGACGAATGGCAGCTTCTCCCAGATGGCAGCCTTCTGTTTCACAGATCTTCACTAATTCGTGTGCATATTGAGGAAACATTACACCACCTCCTCCAGATTGAGATAACTGACCATATCGATGCCCCTGATCCTGGATAAAACCTCCAGGACCGTTGCCGGCACAGCCTCATCGGTCTCAAACACCATGGTGGCGCCCCGTCCCCGGGAGGAGCGGAAGACCTTCATGAATGCGATGTTGATATCCGCTTCATACAGTGCCTGGGTCACATCGGCAATGACGCCGGGTACGTCGGTGTGGCGGACGATGAGGGTCGGATAATCCCCGGTGAAATCCACTTCATCGCGATTGATGGCGATGATCTGCACGTTCCCTCCGCCGATGGAGGATCCTGTGATGGAAAACTCTTTGCCTGCGTCATCGGTGAGGACGGTCCGCACGGTGTTGGGATGGACATCGCCAAGGTCCGTGGGCACGAATTTAAACTCGATGCCCCTGTCCCGGGCGATGAACAGGGCATTCTTGATATCCTCCGACCAGGTGGAAAACCCCATGATCCCGGCCAGCAGTGCCCGGTCCGTGCCATGGCCCTTATAGGTCATGGCAAAGGAACCATGGAGCTGAAACTCCACTTTTTTAATCTTGCCCGCCGCCAGGGCCCTGGCCACGCGGCCCAGTTTCACAGCGCCCGCCGTATGGGAACTGGAGGGGCCGATCATCGTCGGTCCCACTATGTCAAACAAGCGATACGTCTTCAATCGAAAAAACTTCCTCCTATAAATTCTCGCAGAATGGAATTGGCAGGAACGACTTCATCCGGCAGATCCCGGACAAAGTTCAGCATGGCCGTCAGCCGGCGGGCTTCATCGTATGCCGGAGATCCTTTGCCGATGGACTTTAAAAGCGGCAGCGCATGTTTCTTTAAAATCGCCAGTTCATAGACCAGCGTCGTATTGAACATCTCGTCGGCCTGATCCTGGTAGGGGAAAATGTTCTTTTTCTCCCCCCGGGTGACGCGGGTAAACAGCTCCAGCGTTTCCTCCGAGGACCAGCCGCGTTTGCGGTGATCCCGGATGATCCGGCGGATCTTGCGGACATCTGTGGTGGAGATGCGGTTATGAAGATCCATGTTCAGCTGGGTCAGCGCGCTGACGTAGATCTTGAACTTGAACCGGTCTTCAATGGTGCTCAAAAGTTCCGGGTTCAGCGCATGGATCCCTTCAATGATCATGATCCCGTCCCGGGGGATGGTCAGTTCCTCATGACCCGGCAGCGACAGACCCTGTTTGAAATCAAAGATCGGCGGAGTCACCGTTTCCCCGGCCATGAGCCGGCGGATGTCCTCGCTGAAGCGCTCCAGATCGATGGCGTGGATGGACTCAAAATCAAAGGTCCCGTCCGGCAGCACCGGCGACTTGTCGCGGTCGACGAAGTAATTGTCCATTTCAATGGGGAAAGGGCTCATGCCGTTGACCATCATCTGGATGGCCAGGCGCCGGGAGGAAGTCGTTTTCCCGGAGGAAGACGGTCCGGCGATGAGCACGATGCGGACATCTCCGCGTTTGCGGATCTCATCGGCGATCTCGGCATATTTCTTCTCATGGAGCCCTTCAGCTACGCCCACGATCCGTTTGCCGTCATTGTTTTCAATGGCCTGGTTGAGTTCACCCAGGAAAGAGACCCCCAGGATCGAGTCCCATTCACCGGTTTCACGGAAGATCTCATAAAGCTTTTCCTGGGTATAGAAATCAGGCACCCGGTCCGGGATCGTCTGTGAGGGATACATCAGAACAAAGCCGGATTTGTAAGGCACCAGATCGAACAGTTTCAGATCCCCGGTATTGGCTGCCAGGGGTCCATAGAAAAATCCTGTCATTCCGTCCAGTTCGTAGAGTTTGATCTCCTCGAACTCAGCGCTTTCAAAAAGCCTGACGACTTCGCTGCGGCCGGACTTACGGAAGATCTCGATGGCCTCATCCCGGTCGGCGACCTTCGGCACGATGGGAAGATCCGCTTCCACCAGACGCGTCATTTCGGCTTTGATGGCCGAAAGGACCTGCGGAGATGTCTCGATCCCGGAGAGTTCACAGAACAGCCCTCTGGAGATCGAATGCTCGATGATGACCCGTGCCTCGGGATCCAGATGATTCAGCGCACGGGTCATCAGAAAGCAGATACTGCGCTCATAGGCCCGATTACCCGAGGGGTGATCGGTGGATACGACTTTATATTCCATTTCTTCATCGACGACTTCCTTTGACAGCTCGACAAATTCATCTCCGATACGGATCAGCATGGGCAGCCCGTCGTAGCCGTTCTCTTTTAAAATCTCACGATAATTCAATCCAATACCTCCCATGGGAATAGTACATTCATTATACCCGATATCGGGCATCCGCGAAAACCAACCTGATGCCGTCATTTCTTCTCCGTCTCCTCCCCGTTGTCTTCTTTGTGTTCTTCCGTCTT
>CAYYVR010000022.1:11083-12200 GCA_964475185.1 uncultured Clostridium sp.
TCTTCCGTCTTCTCTCCTCTTTGAACTTCCTGGGCTCGCCCTATGCACTGGCTGTGGTCTTTCCCGGGTTTTTCTCCGCTTTCTTCCCTGGACTCTTCGTGTACTTGCCGGCGATTTTCTCTGCCGACAACGCGGCTCTGTTGCTGCTCTTTTCCTTCAGCCCGGTCTTTTTTGATCCCCTGTCTTTCTCCCTGTTCAGCTCAAGAAGGAGCCAGGCCTTTCCTGCGTTCACAGTTTATTTAAACCCTGAGCCGCCCTGTGGTGCTAAAATAGGATAAACATTCCAAATTCAGAATTTATCTCAGGTGAGGAGGCAGGCAATGAACGAGATCGAAGTCAAGATCCTTGATATCGACAAGGAAGCGATCATCCGCAGACTGAATGAGACCGGCTGCCAGCTGGTCAAGGATGAAGGACAGGTCAATACCATCTATGACTTTCACGACCTGCGTCTGCTTTCGAAAAAAGGCTATGCCAGGATCCGGGAAGTCCATGACCGGCTGAAGGATCGTGACATCGTCTTTATGACAGTGAAAATCATGCTGTCTCAGGAAAAGTACAAGATCATGGAGGAGCATGAGACCCTCATCGGGGACGCTCTTCAGGGCCATGCGATCTTGAAGAGCCTGGGCATGTTCGTCCGAAAAGTCCTGGTCAAGGATCGGATCAGTTATCGCTATAAAAATTCTCTCATTGAGATCGATGATGTGGAAGGCAACGAATATCCCTTCCCTCTCCTTGAGATCGAGACTGAACATGAAGATGAACTCAAAGAAATCGTTGACCTGCTGGGCTATACCGCAAAAGATACCACGTCTATGACCATGACTGAGATCATGGCCGAATATTTCAATGATCAGCCTGAAGGAAAGCCGGGTGAGATCTGATCCTGTGTCACGTCTGCATCCACCAGTCATTCTGAAGGCTGCAGCACACCGGAGATCTCACCGACCAATTGGTGGTTGGTATATCTCCTGACACACCGCCGGTCCCTCCGTATAAAGGATCCTGGATCGGATCCAGGACGGGACTCAACGCCCTGACCCAGGCCCGGACCTGAAGCCGGACCTGAAGCCGGACCTGAAGCCGGACCTGAAGCCGGACCTGAAGCCGGACC
>CAYYVR010000022.1:12300-21295 GCA_964475185.1 uncultured Clostridium sp.
CCTGAAGCCGGACCTGAAGCCGGACCTGAAGCCGGACCTGAAGCCGGACCTGAAGGCGGATCCAAAGCCATCGCAATTAGCATTGACGAAATGGTCGGATATTGGCTATAATCAGAGTTAGGCCGAAGAGGCTTCAAACGCTCCCAACCGGTGATTTTCCGGTGGAGTATGGGATGGCCATGATAAAACGCCATCTTCAGAAAATCTGTGAAAACGGAATAGTAAGGAAAATCAACTTTTCAGAGAGCTCTGGGCCGGTGTGACAGAGCGGTGAGATTTTTCTGAACTCGCCGATGGAGATGATCTCAGGCAATGGAGATCCGATCAACCCGCGTTAAGGGTCATGAGTGAAACAAAATTTGTTTAACTAGAGTGGTACCGCGTATAACTTCGTCTCTAATCCTGAGACGGAGCTTTTTTATTTTCACAGGCTCTTAGAATCCGCCGACAGAAACGATCAGGCGAATTTAAAGACGACCTTTTGGAAGAGATCCATTTTAAAAAAGATCCACATTGCAGACGATCCACAACGCCCCGGGAGGAGATCAAATGTACAATATTCATGATGCAGAACAAAAATGGCAAAAGCACTGGCTGGAGGATCACACCTTCAAAGCCGCTGACCACTCGGAGAAGGAAAAATTCTATTATCTCATCGAGTTCCCCTACCCATCGGGGGCAGGTCTTCACGTGGGCCACTGCCGCAGCTATGTCGCCCTGGATGCCATGGCCCGCAAAAAACGGATGATGGGCTACAATGTCCTGTTCCCCATCGGCTGGGATGCCTTCGGAGCCCCGGCAGAACAGTATGCTGTCAAAAACAAGATCCATCCGAAAAAAGCCGTTGAGGAAAATATCAAGGTGTTCAAATCACAGGTTCAGTCCATCGGAACGTCCTTTGACTGGGACCGGGAATTTTCCACCACGGATCCGGATTATTACAAATGGACGCAGTGGCAGTTCCAAAAGTTTTTTGAACAGGGCATGGCCTATAAGGCAGAAAAGAACATCAACTGGTGCCCCTCCTGCAAAACGGGCCTCTCCAACGAAGACTCCTCAGGGGGTGTCTGTGAACGCTGCGGCACACCCGTCGTTCAAAAATCCAAAGCCCAGTGGATGCTGAAGATGCAAAGCTATGCAGAACAGCTCCTGGAAGGGCTGGCGGATACCAATTTCCAGGAAAAGATCAAACTGGCTCAGATCAACTGGATCGGCAAATCCGTCGGTGCCGAGATCGACTTCCCCATCAATGATACCGATGAAAAACTGCGCGTCTTCACCACCCGTCCCGATACGATCTATGGCGTGACCTTCATGGTCATCGCCCCCGAACACCCCCTCATCGAAACCTATCGGGACCGCATCGAAAACTTTGATGAAGTGGATGCCTACAAGCACGAAGCCACCCATAAATCCGAGTTTGAGCGCACCCAGCTCAACAAGGACAAAACCGGCGTGCAGATCCAGGGCCTCACGGCGAAAAACCCCGTCAGCGGAGAGGACGTTCCGATCTTTATTTCCGATTATGTCATGATGGGCTACGGCACCGGAGCCATCATGGCCGTTCCCGGCCACGACCAGAGAGACTGGGAGTTCGCCCGGAAATTCAACGTTCCTGTCATCGAAGTCATCGCCGGCGGCGACATGGAAAAGGAAGCTTACACCGGCGAAGGCGCCGGCGTCAATTCGCCCCTGATCAACGGGATCACGGATCGAAAAGAAGCCATTGAAAAAATGCTTGCCTATATAGAAGAACATCAGCTCGGCCAGAGCAAAGTGAACTACAAACTGCAGGACTGGGTCTTTTCCCGCCAGCGGTTCTGGGGTGAACCGATCCCTCTGGTCCACTGCGAATCCTGCGGCTGGCAGGCCGTCCCCTTTGACCAGCTCCCCGTGGAACTGCCTGAGATCGTGGAATATGAACCCACCGAAGACGGGGAGTCCCCCCTGGCCAACATCGACTCCTGGGTCAATACCACCTGCCCCCACTGCGGCGGACCGGCCCGGCGGGAAACTGACACCATGCCGAACTGGGCCGGGTCATCCTGGTACTTCCTGCGCTACATGGACCCGAACAATGACAAAGAGTTCGTATCACAGGATGCCCTGAACTACTGGGGCAAAGTCGACTGGTACAACGGCGGCATGGAACATGCCACCCGTCATCTGCTTTATGCCCGCTTCTGGAACCAGTTCCTCTACAATCAGGGTCTGGTCCCCAATAAAGAACCCTTCAACGTCCGTGTCGCCCACGGGATGGTGCTGGGATCCGACGGCGAGAAGATGTCCAAATCCAAGGGCAATGTCATCAATCCCGATGACATCATCAGGCAGTACGGGGCCGACACGCTCCGCTGCTACATCATGTTCATGGGGGATTATGAAAAGGAAGTTTCGTGGAACGACCATGGCGTTGCCGGCTCCAGACGCTTCCTTGACCGGATCATCAAAACGGCTGAGAAAGTCCGTGACGGGAACGCCTACTCCGCAGCGCTGGAAAAATCATTCCACAAAACCATCAAAAAAGTCACCGCTGACATCGACGACATGAAATTCAACACGGCCATCGCCAGCCTGATGATCCTTTTGAATGAGATCGATGATGTGCCCCACATCACCCAGAAAGACTACCGTACGCTGCTCCATCTGCTCAACCCGTTCTGCCCCCATATGACCGAAGAGCTGAATCAGCAGCAGGCCCTGGGTGAGGAACTGGCAAAATCAGACTGGCCCACCTACGATGAAGCCAAAACCATCGATGAGGAAAAAGAGATCGCCATCCAGGTCAACGGCAAAGTCCGTTCCACCATCTGGGTCAACATTGCCGATGAGGAATCCGCCATCCGGGAGAAAGCCCTGGCTGACGGCAACGTCGGGAAATTCATCGACGGCAAAACCGTGGTCAAAGTCATCGTCATCAAAGGCAAGATCGTCAATATCGTGGTGAAATAAATCCACTGTGCTTTCAAAAAAATGAGCTCAGAGCCGGATCCAGCGGATCTAGCAGTGAGCTCATTTTATGAATGATGAACTATCTTCCTGCAAAAAAAGTTACGGACCGGGATCACCCGGTCCGTGTTTCTGTTCTGCATTATCTCAGATGACCTGACTGGCGTGCCAGATGCGGATCATCCAGTGACTGTATTTCAGTTACTGTTATTTCAGCTGCCGATAGTTCCGGCTGCTGAACAAATCAGACTCTGACTATGCCAGTACGACGGTTGAATTGACTTCAGAGGATTCAGCAGATTCCAGCTCCTGATCCCCCACATAAAAGATGTTGGTGGTCAGAATAAGGTTCATCAGCGTATCCGCTTCAACCTTTGTGAGGCCATCTTTCACATTTGGGATCCGCAATGTGCTGTTCTTACCGGCTTTGTTCTTGAACTTCAGGACCAGTGTATTCATGGGCTACCTCCTATGCTTGCGCCAGTTCGGACGCGACAGTGATCTGATACTTTGAAAAATCTCCAAGGGAAATGGCGGCGATGGCCTCAGCCACCTCAAGGATCGCATCGGTGGCGGCATCCACCTTGACATTCTTGAAGCGGCGGGTCTCATAGGTCACCTTACCGGTATCACCTGCGATTTTTGCATAGATGAGTTCCAGTGACTGGTTCATGGGTGTTACAACGGACATACTATCAACTCCTTTCACCCGATAATTAGGCAGCTTCCCCCACTTGAGCAGAAAGAATTGAAAATATTTTACGAGGACCTGATCCCAATCGCCATTGCAGCGGCGCTGATCCCGGCCTATGTGCTGAAAAACACCCTTTTTCACTGCCGTTCAGCTGCAGGATCACTCCATGGACCGGATCAGGGGAGCCCCTGATCCGTCTTCATGAGCCTATCAGGTCCTCTCTGGGGCACCGGCACTGGTTTTCCGCGGTACCCGGTTTAACGGTTTTTCACAAAGGTTCCCGGTCCTGCCCCGCCTTCATGACCGTGTATCATGCCTGCAGGCTGTGGTATTCCTGCAGTGATTTCTTCTCGGGCAGGTCCGTTTTGAGCTGATGGCTGGCCCCGATCCCCCGGGCGCTGGCCAGCGCCGCTGTCATGGTGGTGATGTAGGGGATCTTGTACTTCACGGCCAGTTTGCCGATGGAAGAGTGTGCAAACCCGCTGATCCTCGAACTGGGGGTATTGATGATCAGATCGATGGCTCCCTCAGCAATGCGATCGGCAATATTGGGATGGCCCTCATGGAGTTTGCTGATCTCCTCGCAGTCTATGCCATGGCTGCGCAGATGTGCGCAGGTCCCGCGGGTGGCACGGATCTGAAATCCAATATCGGTGAAGGCCCGGGCAGCCTGGACCGAAGCCCCCTTGTCATTGTCGTTAACGCTGAACAATACAGTCCCGGCAGCGGGCAGCTGGACATGAGTGGACTCCTGGGCTTTGGCATAGGCCAGTTCAAAGCTGTCCGCCATGCCCAGGACTTCACCGGTGGACCGCATTTCAGGCCCCAGATCAGGCCGGACTTCAGGGAACATGTTAAAGGGCAGGATGGCTTCCTTGACGCCGAAATGACGGATGGGCCGGTGGCGCAGCGCGTTCATGTCGTAGGTTCCGCCCAGGGCCGCCGCCATGATGATGTCCGTCGCGATCCGGGCCATTGGGATGTTGCAGACTTTGGAGACGAGGGGGACGGTACGGGAGCCTCTGGGATTTGCTTCCAGAACATACACCCGGTTCCCTTCAATGGCATATTGCATATTCATCAGCCCGATGACCTTCATCTCCCGGGCGATCCGGGTCGTGTATTCAACGATGGTTTCCAGATGGCGCTGAGAAATACTGATGGGGGGGATCACACAGGCAGAATCTCCGGAATGGATGCCGGCATATTCTATATGTTCCATGACGGTGGGGACAAATGCGTTTTCACCGTCCGCGATGGCATCAGCTTCGACCTCCGTCGCGTCTTTCAAAAACCGGTCGATGAGAATGGGGCGATCCTCTGACACCTCTTCCACCGCAGCCATATAGCGGGCGAGCATCTCATCGTCATAAACCAGTTTCATACCGCGGCCGCCCAGTACATAGGAAGGACGCACCATCAGGGGGTAGCCGATGCGGTGAGCGATCCGGAGCGCTTCTTCCTCCGTCACCGCCATGCCTGATTCAGGCATGGGAATGTTCAGTTTTTCCATCATTCTTCCAAACAGATCCCGGTCTTCCGCCAGATCAATGGTCCGCTGGGAAGTCCCCAGGATCCGTGCCCCGGCTTGTTCAAGCTCCCCGGCAATGTTCAGCGGCGTCTGACCGCCGAAGGATACGATGACGCCCAGGGGCTGCTCTTTTTCATAGATGCTCAGCACATCTTCCACCGTCAGCGGTTCGAAATACAGTCTGTCGGACGTGTCATAATCCGTTGACACCGTCTCCGGGTTGCAGTTGACCATGACCGTTTCAATGCCAAGGTCTCTCAGGGCAAAGGCAGCATGGACACAGCAGTAGTCAAATTCGATGCCCTGGCCGATCCGGTTGGGCCCTCCGCCAAGGATCATGACTTTGGGACGATCCGGGGCGTGGGTCTTCCGGAGGCTGTCCGGCTCATGGTCCCCTGGCTGCCGTTGGATGCCATTGTACGTCGAGAAATAATACGATGCATCTTCCACTCCGCTCACGGGCACAGCTTCCCATGATTCCACTGCCCCCAGCCGGGTCCTGGCAGCCCGGATCACAGCTTCCTCTGCGTCCAGGAGCATGGCAAGATAGCGATCGGCAAAGCCATCCCGTTTCGCGCGGAGCAGGAGGGCATCGGGCAATTGGCTGCCTCGGTGGTTCAGAATCTCCTCCTCCAGCGCGACCAGCTCCTGCATCTGTTCCAGATAATACGGCTTGATATAAGTGACGGCAAACAACTCCTCCAGACTGGCTCCTTTGCGGATCGCTTCGTAGAGGATGAACTGGCGTTCACTGGTGGCCTGCTTCAGCAAAGCAAGCAGTTCCTCCAGGGTCTTCTCATGAAAATTCTTTGCAAAGCCAAGCCCCCACCGGCCGATCTCCAGGGACCGGACGGCTTTCTGGAGCGCTTCCTTATAGTTCTTGCCGATGCTCATGACTTCGCCGACGGCCCGCATCTGAGTCCCCAGCTGATCCATGGAACCGGGAAACTTTTCAAAGGCCCAGCGGGGGTATTTAATGACCACATGATCGCCACAGGGCGTGTAACGATCCAGGGTCCCATCCCGCCAGTAAGGGATCTCGTCCAGGGTCATGCCGGCAGCCAGCATGGCCGAAACATAGGCAATGGGGAAACCGGTGGCTTTGGAGGCTAATGCCGATGAGCGGGAGGTCCGGGGGTTGATCTCAATGATGACGATGCGTCCGGTGGCGGGATCGTGGGCAAACTGAACATTGGTCCCGCCAATGACGCCGATGGCCTCCACCACATCATAGGCGTGCTTTTGCAGGCGTCTCTGAACTTCCCCGGAAATCGTCAGCATCGGAGCGCAGCAGATGGAATCACCCGTATGAACACCCACTGCATCGATGTTTTCGATGAAGCAGACGGTGATCATCTGGTTTTTGCTGTCCCGAACCACTTCCAGTTCCAGTTCTTCCCAGCCCAGGACTGATTCTTCGATGAGGATCTGTCCCACCATGCTGGCTGCAATGCCCCGGGCGGCGATGACCCGGAGTTCCGCGACGTCAGATACCAGTCCGCCGCCGGTGCCGCCCATGGTAAAAGCCGGCCGGATCACCACCGGATAACCGAGTTCTTCCGCGATGAGTTCAGCTTCTTCCACAGTATAGGAAGCCCGGCTCCTGGGCATATCGATGCCCAGTTTCTCCATGGTCTTCTTGAACTCGATGCGGTCCTCTCCGCGCTGGATGGCATCGACCTGAACACCGATGACCTGAACCCCGTATTCTTCCAGGATCCCCTGATCGGAGAGCTCCGAACAAAGGTTCAGGGCCATCTGTCCGCCCAGATTGGGCAGCACGGCATCGGGCTGTTCCTTTGCGATGATGGCCTTCAGACTTTTGACGTTGAGCGGTTCGATGTAGGTGGCGTCTGCAATTTCCGGATCAGTCATGATGGTGGCAGGGTTGGAATTGACCAGAACGATCTGATAGCCCATCCGGCGCAGCGCTTTGCAGGCCTGGGTCCCTGAGTAATCAAACTCGCAGCCCTGACCGATCACGATGGGTCCGGATCCGATGATGAGGATTTTGTTGATGTCGTTTCTTCTTGGCATATGGATCTCCTTTTTAAAGTAGAATCCCCGTGAAGATCACCTGCAGCAAAAAATCCCCTTCTCAGCAAAAAAGCCGAAAAGAGGATGAAATGTGCTGGTATGAAAGGGCGCACCCTTGTTTGCAACTTTTCAGTCTCACGGGACCGGCTTAAAGTTATCTTTATGATAATACCCGATGCCGTTCTCCAATTCAAGGGGAATCCCCCCGAATTGTCAGATCCGATCCCAATGACCGAATACAGGCCCAAATCCTTCCAGCCATACCGGTCAATATTTGCCATTCCGATAAGAGATCCATGCTCCGCACATCCTCTTCCCCTCATCTGCTTCCCCATGATCGCCCTTCGATCACTACCTGATCTGATGGTTTTAACTTCATCAAGTCCCGTGCCGCAGACTCAGTATTCAGACTCAGCATGGTCAGCATGGGTAGACTCAGCATTGAAAGACTCAGATTGCAAAGACTCAGCCTGCAAGACTCAGTATCATAGCCCCATATGGGATCCGTCTATGTCATGCTCCCCTTCCCGGGGTGCATGTTCTTTGCATCACAGATGAAAAACCCGGGATGGCAGCGACTGTTCCATCCCGGGTCTGGATCGAAGGATCCGTCGGACCCTTCAGTTTTATTTCTTTTTTACTTCTTTTATTTCTTTCCCAGCAGTTCGATGAATGCTTTCATGTAGGTATGAAGATCATCCGGGTTTCTGGCGGTGACCAGGTTTTCATCGACAACGGGCGCTTCATCCACCCAGTCTGCGCCGGCATTGATCAGATCATCCCTGATGGCTTTGGTGGAGGTAAGTCTGCGCCCTTTCAGGATGCCTGCCGAAGCCCCCACCCAGCCGGCATGACAGATCATGGCGATGGGTTTTCCTGCCTCATTGAATTGACGGACCGCTTCCAGCGCCGCTTCATGGACGCGCACCTTATCCGGCGAGTATCCGCCGGGGATCAGGAGTCCGTCATAATCCCTGACGTTGATGTCCCGGAAGGAGAGATCAGCCTTTTGCTTCAATCCCGCTTTTCCGGTATAAACTTCCGCCTCCGGCCCTGCAAAGTCGACCTGATAGCCTTCTTCCTTCATCCGGATGGCCGGATAAAACAATTCCCTGTCATCAAAAAGATCTGCAACAAAACTAAGTATTTTCTTCAAAATGGATCCTCCCTGAGTTTTCCAGTGATTAGCTGAGCCCGGACCCCTCCCCGCTGCCTTTCAGCGATTCGGTGATAGAGACCGGGATCCGCCAGCTTGTATTATTTGGATTGTACTGCAAACTGGATCCGAATTCTTTGATCCTGCCGGATTTTCATCAAAATGTCATATCAGTGTCAATGTATTCATGGAATGGATACAGTTTTCAATCCCGACTATTCCGATAAACATTAACAGTTTATTTACATATTATCAGTGATAATCGCTATCATTTGATCCGATCTTATGGTATATTATATTTACAGAAGATAAGAAGTTGAAGAACTTAGTATTTTCATATTTCCCCCTTTTACACGATTAGTACATTTACCCTTTAAAGAGCAGTTCCCCCGACTGCTCTTATTTTTTATGCCCGGTAATGAAGAGCCCCGGTATCATGCGGTGAAGCGCCACAACCCGGCCCGGATCAGAGACCAGGGATGATGATGCGGATCGATCCGGGTAACCCCGAAAGACGATGGGCGTCCCTCTGTAAAACGGGACTGAATCCCTGGTTTTGCAGCCCTGGACGCCTGACGGAATTTCATTCAGAATCAGATCTAGAATGACTGCATCATGAGGTCTCAAT
>CAYYVR010000023.1:0-3591 GCA_964475185.1 uncultured Clostridium sp.
CACAGGATCCAGTTGACAGAATGAAGCGCAGGCTATACTATTATCATTATTGGTATATTCACTATGAACCTATGTAAGGAGGCGAAGGATGGGACCCGAAGGATCTTCACTGAAACACATCAAAAATAATCAGATGGACCGCTTTATGGAGGTGTCTCTCCTGGTCCTTCTGCGGGAACAAACTGGCTATGGGTATGGGCTGATCGAAGATCTGGCGCGATTTGGCTTTGATCCGGCTCAGCTCAATGTAAGCACTCTGTACCGGTCGCTGCGGAAGATGGAACAGGAAGGCCTGGTCCGCTCCAAGTGGGAAGCCGGGGGCCAGGGGCCGCGTCGCAGAGTTTATGAGATCACGGCCACCGGGGAGCAGGAGCTCGTCCAATGGATCGCGATCCTGAAAATGCGAAAACAGGGGATCGAATATCTGATCCGACGGTACGACAAAATCGAAACAACGGGGGACTAAACAATGAAAGATAAGGTACTGATCCACACGATTCGGATTCTTTTTCTGGGGGCATTTATTTTTATCATGAGTCAGGGGACTCCGATGCTCTGGCTCGGCCTGTTCGGACTAAGTCTACTTGCCGCAGTCTTCTTCGGACGGATCTTCTGCGGATGGATCTGCCCGATGAACACACTGATGACGGCAACGCAATGGCTGAACCGGCGGCTGGGGCGAACTGGCAAAGACACACCGGCCCTGCTGCAAAGCGGATGGCTTCGCTGGGTCATGCTCATCGGCAGCGTGCTGGTCATGGTATTGGCGAAAAAAGTGTTTCAAAGGGATCTTCCGATGCTGATTTTTCTGCTGATCCTTTCAGTGATCATGACACTGCGCTACAAGCCGGAGGTTTTTCATAATAAAGTCTGCCCCTTCGGCATCCTCCAGGGACTCACCGGTCAGTTTGCGCTTTACAGCAGAGGCGTTGAAGCAAAGACCTGCATTGGCTGCACCAAATGCGAAACCGTCTGTCCCTCCCAGGCCATTGCCGTGGATCGCAAAACCCGGAAAGCCGCCATCGATCCCAAACTATGCCATCAGTGCACCAACTGCACACTGGTTTGCCCAACCCAGGCCATTCGCTATGACCGGAAGCATTTATTCATTCCGGAACCTGCCAGCGAACCAGAAAATTAGGAGTCTGCAGGGGGGAACGGGGATCTCCATGGCAGGCTCATCCACTGTTGAAACAGAATGTGCGGTCCCATGAGAGGTTCTGCGGCCGTTGGGAAGCTGGCTTCGGCGCTGGAGAGGGTGCCGGGCCTGGGAAACGTTTCATGGAGAAAGAGGCCCATGCAGAGCGGCGGATGGAGGAAATGCTGCGCTCAGATAGGAAGCATCCGATAATAAAACAAGAGAAAATAACAAATGCCATCGTTCCGCGGGGATCCCAGCGGAGCGATGGGATTTTTGTGGGAGAGGGGTATTATAGTTGAACATCAGTCTGTATCTTGTCACTGCTGCTCTGCTTGGGCTGTCCTGGTTCAAAGACCGGGAAAAAACACGGAAAGCGTTGAAAAAAGCCTGGAAAGCTTTCGAAAACATTCTGCCGGAATTTCTGGTCGTGATCCTTGTCGTGGGGATCCTGCTGGCGATGGCCGACCCTGACACCATCTCCGCTGTCATCGGATCCGGTTCCGGCTGGTGGGGTGTGCTGCTTTCAGCCATTATCGGGGCGGTGACGCTGATTCCCGGGTTTGTTGCTTTTCCCATGGCGGCTCTGCTCCTCCAGGGCGGCGCCGGTGCCATGCAGATCGGTGCTTTTGTTTCGACACTGATGATGGTGGGGGTCGTCACCATGCCAGTGGAGATCAAATATTTTGGGAAGAAACTGACCTTTTACCGAAATGCCATTGCATTTCTGTTTTCGTTCGTGGTGGCCTATGCCATCGGATGGGGGGTGAAATAGCATGAAAAAGATCTTCAGGCGGTACCGTGCTTTCCTCGCTGTTTCCGTCATGCTGCTGATCCTGACGCTGTTCCAGCGCGAGCTGGGGATGGAAGCCTGGCGTGTGACCGGATATACTCTGAAGGAAATGCTGCTGGTCATTCCGCCTATTTTCGTTCTGCTGGGTCTCCTCGACATCTGGGTGCCTCGCCAGACCATGGTGAAATACATGGGTGAAGGATCAGGGATCATCGGCATCCTGCTGGCTTTCCTGATTGGTTCGGCAGCGGCCGGCCCGCTTTACGGCGCATTCCCGGTGGCGGCGGTCTTCATGAAGAAAGGGGTCAAATTCACCAATATCCTGATCTTCATCGGGGCCTGGTCCACCACCAAGATCCCCATGCTGCTATTCGAGATGACTGCCCTGGGCCATGCGTTTGCCCTGACCCGGCTTTTGGTGGATATCCCAGGGATCATCCTCATCGCCTTCGTCTTGTCAAAATTACTGTCCAAACAGGAAGTGGAGGCAATCTATCAGAATGCTGAACACTTCGATCAATGATCCATCCCTCGGGGAAGCCCGAAACGACCTGAGCATTTGCGCAATCAGCTGCAAATCCTCAGGTCGTTTCAGTTTGAGGTGGTCAGCGGCCAGATTCTGCCGGCCGCGTCATTCCACGATCACATATTGACGGGGTGAAAGCAAGGGCTCCGTCCTTCCGATGACGGCACAGGCAACAGGTGAGCTTTTCAGCCGGTCGAGCAGGATCGGAACATCATCCGGAGCCAGACTGATCAAAAGGCCGCCAGAGGTCTGGGGATCAAAAAGCAGATCTGAAATGACGGAATCGATGGGGTCTGCCATTTGAATGCGATCCTGGAAAAAGGCCCGGTTTTTGTATGTGCCTGCCGGAACCAGCCCCATGGAGGCATATTCCAGAGCCTCCGGGATCATGGGGACCGCCTGACTGTTCAGACGGATCGTGACCTGACTGCCTTCAGCCATTTCCACCATGTGTCCCAACAGACCGAAGCCTGTGATATCGGTGATGCTGTGAACATGTTTCAGGTCCCGGATCGCCCGGGCTCCATGCTGATTCAGAGTCGTCATGGAGAGGATGGCCGCACTGGCGGCCTCTTCGCTGGCAAGCTCCCCCTTGATGGCTGTGTTGATGACCCCGACGCCGATGGGTTTGGTCAGGATCAGAACATCACCGGGCTTTGCGCCATTGTTGGTCATGATCCTGTCAGGGTGGACAAAGCCGGAAACGGACAGACCGTACTTGGGCTCATCATCGGATACGCTGTGCCCGCCGGCCAGAATAGCACCGGATTCACTGACTTTGTCCTGTCCGCCGCGCAGGATCTCGGAGAGGATGGCCGGATCGAGGCAATCCGGGAAACAGACGATATTCAGAGCCAGAACAGGTTCTCCGCCCATGGCGTACACATCGCTGAGGGCATTTGCGGCAGCGATCTGACCGAAGGTGTAGGGATCGTCGACAATGGGCGTGAAAAAGTCCAGTGTCTGGATCATGGCCAGTTCGTCGTTGATCCGATAGACAGCGGCGTCATCTGATGTTTCGATGCCGACGAGCAGATTGGGATGGTGTGGTTTTTCCAGTTTGCACAGGACCTGTGCAAGGATCTCCGGGGAGATCTTGGCTGCTCAGCCGGATGTTTTTGACATGTGAGTCAG
>CAYYVR010000023.1:3691-13475 GCA_964475185.1 uncultured Clostridium sp.
ATCTATGATCAGTAAAAAACAGACGCCCCTTGATATCGTGGAAGCATTTCCGCAGACCGATCCGGTTTTTCGGGCGTATGATGGCCTTATCGGGAAATGTCTGCTGTGTCATTGTCTTTTTGACACACTGGAAACCATCGCAAAGCAGTATGATCTGGATTTGGAGGAAATGATCAGACAACTGGAGTCTGCGGCTGACAGTCCGGGCCGTTCTGTAACGGATTGAACGTGGAAGGACGGGGCGGCTTGAGGCGAACCGTTGACCCGTATTAAATCACGGAGCGCTCCAGAGGAGATCCTGTACAGGTCAGGTGAATATTCAAACCAGACAGATCCGGCCGCAGGATGCGCCTGGATCTTTTTTTCGCGAATTCGAAGAGATGATTGATGACAGGGGGCTTCGGGACAGCGTTTCGGCTGGTGAACAGCTGACCCGGACGTTCAGGGTGAAAAATTTTTTTTGCCGAAGTTATTGACATATGCCATATATGGAGTAAGATAAAAGTGTAATCAACATATGCCAATAACTCGGGAGAAGAGTCCCGGGGGATGGGTAAAAAACAAGGAGGAATCGAAATGCCAGGAAGAGATGGAACAGGCCCCATGGGGCAGGGAGCAGTCACTGGAAGAGGAATGGGTGCCTGCAATGACACCGGTGTGACCTATGGATACGGTCGTGGACTGGGCGCCGGGATTGGCCGGGGCATTGCCCGCGGAGCCAGACTGGGTCTGGGCCTGAGATACGGCTGCAGGAGACTGATGAACCGTCAGAATGCCGTCGTGGATGATCGTGTGGCACTGACTGAGGAAAAAGCTTTTCTGCAGCGACGGCTGGATGCGATCACAACCCTTTTGAAGAATGAAACAGATCCGAACCGGTAACAGGGGCACCCCCCTGTTACCATTTATTGAAGGCAGGAGGTGAAGGTATGCCAAGACCGAGAAAGTGGCGGAAAGTCTGCTGTCTGCCGGGGGCTGACCTGTTCGGTCCTTTGAATGGGATCGATGAGCCAATGGATGAGATCATCATGAGCGTCGATGAATATGAAGCCATCCGCCTCATCGATCTGGAAGGGCTCAATCAGGAAGAGTGTGCCGAGCGCATGCAGGTCGCCAGAGGGACCGTTCAGTCCATTTACAAGGAAGCCCGAAGCAAGATCGCCCAGGCCCTTGTGATTGGATATCGTCTGCGCATCGAAGGCGGAGACTACCAGCTCTACGATGATGAGGAACGGGTCGTCGGCTGTCACAGGTGCCGAAGAGGCCGCATGGGCAGATGTTTTGAGAAAGAAACCATTGAGAAGGAGAGAAGGACTCATGAAAATAGCAGTACCGGCAGATGACCGGACGATGGAAGGGAATGTCAGCAACTCGTTTGGAAGGGCTCCGTATTATCTGATTTATGATACCGAAAGCCGCAGCGCCGAGTTTATCGAAAACAGTGCAGCCCTTGCGCAGGGGGGCGCGGGGATCAAAGCGGCGCAGGAAGTGGTGGACGCCAAAACACAGATCCTGGTGACTCCGCGACTGGGAGAAAATGCCGCTCAGGTCCTGGAGAAGGCTCAGATCCGGAGCTATCTGTGTATTCCGGGGTCTCTCTCTGAAAACATCAAAGCCTTTGAAGCAAATCAGCTCATCCTCCTGCAGGAGACCCATCCTGGCTATCATGGCCACTAGAGAGGCACTCCCCATGAAAGTTGCCGTTCTCAGCGGAAAGGGCGGAACGGGAAAAACACTGGTATCAGTGAACCTGTCCGCCGCAGCCGGAGATGCTGTTTATATGGACTGTGATGTGGAGGAACCCAACGGGCATCTGTTTTTCAAACCGGGGGATCTTCAGCAGACACCGGTCAACGTCAGGATCCCTGCTGTCGATGAACAGCTTTGCAACGGATGCCGTGTCTGTGTCGATTTCTGTAAATTCCATGCCCTGGCCTTTGTCGGAGGGAAATGGATGGTTTTCGATGAGATCTGCCATTCCTGCGGAGGCTGCACGCTGCTGTGTCCGCAGAAGGCACTGTCAGAAAAGGACAAACCCATCGGCTTTGTTCAGTCCGGAACTTCCGGGGGCGTGAAGGTCCTGACCGGCTTCCTCAATCCCGGCGAAGCATCCGGGATCCCCATCATCAAAAAAAATTTTGCGATGGATCCTTCCGGATCCGAACCAGTGATCGTCGACTGTCCGCCGGGATCAGCCTGTATCGTCATGGAAAGCATCCAGGATGCAGATTACTGTGTTCTGGTGGCTGAGCCGACGCTGTTTGGGCTGCACAATCTGAAGATGGTCCACGAACTGGTGGAACTCTTTCATAAACCCTTCGGCGTGGTTCTGAATAAATGCATGGACGGAATCAACCCCTCGGAAGTTTACTGCAGGGAGCAGGGGATCCGGATCCTTCTGGAGATCCCTTTTGATGAAGACATCGGGCGATTGAATTCACAGGGCAGGATCC
The DNA here is from genome assembly GCA_964475185.1 of uncultured Clostridium sp. Taxonomy (GTDB): domain Bacteria; phylum Bacillota; class Clostridia; order Clostridiales; family Clostridiaceae; genus JG1575. The sequence goes on from CAYYVR010000023.1 coordinate 6,145, forward strand.
TGGTCCGGGAGGACGAAACCTATCAGACACTTTTCCGTGGTCTGCTCGATACGATCCGTCAGGAGGTGGCACATGAAACAACTATTGATCCTGAGCGGTAAAGGCGGAACCGGGAAAACCACGGTGGCCGCAGCCTTTATCCGTCTGGCACAGGCCAGAGCGTTTGCAGACTGTGATGTCGATGCGCCCAATCTGCATCTGATCATGAAAGATCTGCCCGAAGATGACCGGACGACCTATTACGGCCTGCCCAAAGCCGAGATTTATACCGATCAGTGCATTGAATGCGATCTTTGCCGGCAGCACTGCCGCTTTGACGCCATCCATGTCAATGGCACCTACCGCGTGGATCCCTATGCCTGTGAGGGCTGCGGTGTCTGCGAAGCGATCTGCCCGGTCCGGGCCATTGAAATGAAGCCGGCTCCGGCCGGAGAAATGATGCTGTGCAGTGATCAGCACCAGGTGTTTTCCACGGCCCGCCTGAAGATGGGCAGCGGAACCTCCGGGATGCTGGTCACAGAAGTCAAAAAACGGCTTCTCAGTGCCGCGCCGGATGCCGAGCTGGCCATCATCGACGGGTCGCCGGGAATTGGATGTCCGGTCATTGCATCCATCAGCGGGGTGGATCTTGTCCTGATCGTCGCAGAACCGTCGATTTCGGGGATCAGTGATCTGGAACGGATCATTCAGACAGCAGCCAGCTTTGGCACAAGGGTCTGTGTCTGCATCAATAAATTTGATACCAACTCCATCAATGCTGATCAGATCCAATCCCTGTGTGAAGAAAAAGGAATCCCCTTCACCGGCCGGATCCCCTACGACCCGGAGGCAGTCCGTGCCATCAACGACGGGCTGACTGTGGTGGATATCGACTGCGCCGCAGGGTCTGCCATCCGTGAGGTTTACAATGAGACCCTGCGGCTGTTCGGCAGGAAAAGCAGCATCCCGTTCATTTAACGATTTTTTCTGACCCTTGCTGAAAGAAGAGAAAGGAGTCGGACATGTCAGAAAAAGATATGGTGTACTATCCTCAGGATGAATTGAATACCTTCCTTCTGCCCGTGACCAGAGGGTGCTCCTGGAATCGATGCGCCTTTTGTTCCATGTACAAGGATATCCGCTACACAGCCGTCAGTTTGCATGAGATCGAGATGATCCTCCTGAATGCGGATCGCTATACGGAGAAAGTATTTCTTACCGGTGCAGATCCTCTGGCCATCGGATTTGAGGCGATGCGGCAGATCCTGGGTATGATCCGGAAATATCTGCCTTACTGTGCCTGTGTGGCTTCTTACGCCTCCGTCCTCAATCTTTCAAAATATAGCGTGGAGGAACTGGCGATCCTTCATGATGAGGGACTCCGACTCCTCTATATCGGATTCGAATCCGGCAGTGACGAAGTTCTGAAGCTGATGAATAAGGCGCACCGCAGAGCCGATGCCATTCGGGAAGCGAAAAAACTCAACGCGGCCCGGCTGGCATTCAACACCATTATCATGTACGGCATCGCCGGCGCGGGCCGGGGCGTCGAAAATGCCGTGCAGACCGCCGAGATGATCAATCAGTTCACTACAAACAAAGTCATTACCATGAATCTGAAGGTCTTTGGGGGAACGGACCTGGAGCTGATGATCAACCGGGGCGAATTCAGTCTCGCAACGCCGGCGGAGCTGCTCCTTGAGATCAGGACCCTGCTTGAGCGGCTGAAGCCTCAAAAACCCATGCAGTTTGATACGACGCATCCCACCAATATGATCCAGATCAAAGGAACACTGCCTGAAGACCGGGATCGGCTCGTGGGACTGATCGAAGGAAAACTGAAATGATAGAAAAAAATAACTGGAAAAGGCCGGAGAACAACCTCTGCTGACCAGCGGTCATTGAAAAAACGGAAAAATATCTGAACCTATGCGTAAAAAGGAGGAGACCTCTTGAGGATCCGTACATTATCTGAGAATACAGCCCTCAGCCAGAACTTCGGCTCAGAACACGGGCTGAGTTTACTCATCGACACTGACCGCCATCATTTGCTGTTTGATATGGGTGCATCTGATTTGTTTGCAAAAAATGCCGCCGCCTTCGGCGCGGATCTGTCCCAGGTTGATCTGGCGGTGATTTCCCACGGGCATTATGACCATGGCGGGGGTCTGAGCACATTTCTGGCACGAAATGGCCATGCGCCGGTTTATATTCATGAAGCGACGTTCGGATCCCATTGGTCGATGAGATCCGGCGGAGAATTAAAGTACATTGGATTGGATCCGTCTTTAAGCAGCGAGCCCCGGCTGATCCGAACCGGTGACCGCCAGAACATCGATGAAGAGCTGGAACTGTTTTCCAATGTCCGGGGAAAGTATCCGGTCCCCAGCGGAAACAGTCACCTGTTTCGAAAGGTTGATGAAGAGCTGATCCAGGATGAGTTCCTCCATGAGCAGAATCTTCTGATCCACGATGGGGGCCGGCATATTCTCATTGCGGGCTGTGCCCATCGGGGCATCATGAATATTGTGGAGGCCGGCAGGGAACTCATCGGGCGGATGCCGGATGTTGTCATCGGCGGGTTCCATTTGGATCATCACGGGCATCAAAGCAGCGAGGATCCTGAAACGGTGGCTGCCATCGGGCGGTTTTTAGCAGGCACCGGTTCGAAATATTACACGGGTCATTGTACGGGACTGGCACCATACCGGCAATTAAAAGAGATTCTGGGGAACCAGATCGAATACCTGGGTGCAGGCAGTGAAATTTATCTTTAGAAGGAGACCGATCTATGAGTGAAACATGCAATCAGAATTGTTCAGGCTGTGCCGAGGACTGCGAGGATCGCCGGGAGGAACAGGCGCCTGCATTTGAAACACCCCATGCCAGGAGCCGAATCAAAAAAGTCATCGGGGTCGTCAGCGGCAAGGGCGGTGTCGGCAAATCCCTTGTCACATCGCTTCTGGCGGTGGAAATGAACCGCCGCGGGTTCCACTCGGCAGTTCTTGATGCCGACGTCACCGGACCCTCTATTCCCAAAGCATTCGGCATTCGGTCAAAGGCCATGTCCAATGGCGATGAAACCGGGATCTGGCCGATCAAAAGCAGAACTGAGATCGACATCATGTCGATCAATCTTCTCCTGGCCAATGATACGGATCCGGTCATCTGGCGGGGACCGCTGCTGGCTAACATGGTCAAACAATTCTGGACGGATGTCATCTGGGAAGATGTTGATGTGATGTTCATTGACATGCCGCCCGGGACGGGGGATGTGCCGCTGACGGTGTTTCAGTCGATCCCGGTGGATGGCATCATTGTTGTGACATCTCCCCAGGACCTGGTCTCCATGATCGTCGGAAAAGCCGTTAAAATGGCGGAAATGATGAAGATCCCGATCCTGGGTCTGGTGGAGAACATGTCATACTTCAAATGTCCGGACAATGACAAAGAATATGCGGTCTTCGGAGAAAGTCATATCCAGGAGATCGCGAAGACACATCAGCTGAAGGTCCTTGCCAGGATCCCCATCGATCCGAGACTGTCCGCGGCCTGTGATAAAGGCATGATCGAACTCTACAGCGGAGACTGGATGCACTCGCTGGCTGAGCAGCTGGAAGGGATGCTGTCCGTCCAGGGGGAGCACGTGGGATCCTGAGCAGGCTCTGCCGTGAATCTTATATCCATGGCGTCCGTAATAAAAAACGGATCAGACATAAAATGGAGAAGACTCGAATGAAGCAAACTTCGATAAAGCAGACTCGAATGAAGCCGATTTGAATGGGAAAAAGTGTTAAGAAAATAGATCACGATCGTGGTTGTGAATCAAAAAAATTAATCAAAAGTGGAAAAGCGGAGGAAAAAAGATGTTAAGAATTGCAGTAGCCAGTGAACGGGAACAGGTAACGGAACATTTTGGTCATTGTGTGAATTTCAATCTGTTCGATGTGGAAAATGACGAGATCATCCGGCAGCAGAGCATACCCAATCCAGGACACCGGCCGGGATTTCTGCCGAACTTTCTGAATGATCAGGGCGTCAACGTTATTATCTCCGGCGGTATGGGAGGTGGCGCCATCGATATTTTCAATGATAAAAACATCGAGGTGGTGGTGGGTGCCCGCGGTGATGCAAGGGCTGCCACAGAGGCTTGGATCAGAGGCGAGCTCAAATCCACTGGTTCCGTGTGTCATGAACACATGCATCACGGAGAGTGTGAGGATTGATCCCTCAAAGGCCTAGTCAAAAGCCTAGTCAAAAGCGTGCCTGAAATTATGCTTTTTAAAGAAAAAGTATCAATTATGATGAAAATATGAAATAATTCAGTCGGAGAGTAAAGGTTTTCATGAATCAACATCACCAGCAGGAGATTGGATGGGTGAAAACCGCACAGCCTGCAATGACCCCATTTCAATTTTAATCAGGAGGATTTGTCATGACCTATTCACCAAAACTGTCGTCGGCATTCAACGATACCTTTAACCGCAGTCACCATATCTCTCCGCAGTCCGGAATGTGCTCCTTCTGTACTGAAGAATGCGAAGGAACCTGCGAGATCGCCCTGGCTGCCGTTCTGGGGGCAAGAACTGTCTATCCCACCAATACCGGAGCCAATCAGGTCGCTTCGGAAAAGGACTATCCCATCGATTATTCGCATTTTAACATCAACGGGCGTGTCTTCGGCGCAAAGGGAGCCAAGCTTAATTTTGCAGAAGTCAACATCTGGAATGTGAAGCTGGATCGTCAGTACGGTAAATTCAATCCGGTGAAAATGACGATGCCCATCATTCTGCCGGCACTGATCAAAATGAACTGGGAAGATTATTTTGCCGGTGCGGCCATGGCCGGCGTCAGCTGCGTCATCGGAGAGGATGCCCGCAACAAGGATCCCGAACTCCGTATCGAAGAGGGCAAGGTCGTTCATTTTCCGGCGCTGAAAAAGATGCTGGATGCCTTCCGCAAATATGACCGCGGCTATGGTCAGATCGTTCTGCAGTGCAACTGTGAAGATGACATGATGGCGGTCCCTGAATATGCCATCCAGGTGCAGGGAGCCACCGCCATTGAGCTGAAGTTCGGTCAGGGCGCCAAAGGCACCCAGCCGGTGAATCGGGTCAAAAATCGACAGGAAGCTCTGGAAAAACAGGCGCTGGGCAACCTGGTCCTGCCTGACCCGACGGATCCCTCCATCGTCAAAGCCGATGAAGACGGCGTCTGTCCCAACTTTTATATCTATTCCCGTCTGCCGGTCTGGGATGAAGAGTATCTGGTTCCCCGCATCCGGCAGCTGCGTGAAATGGGTGCCAAAAACATCTATCTGAAAATGGCCGGCTATGACCGGGAGGATCTCAGACACGTTCTGATGATCGGCAGCCAGGCTGAAGTGGATATGGTCACCTTTGACGGAGCCGGCGGCGGAAGCGGCTACAGTCCCTGCAAAATGATGAACGAATGGGGGCTGCCCACCGTGGTCCTGGAGGAAGCAGTGGTCAGGATCGTGCAGGATATGAGAGCCCTGGGACTGTATGTCCCTGCCATCACCATCACCGGCGGATTCAGTTCAGAGGATCAGGTGTTCAAGGCGATTGCCTACGGCAACGGTGATGTGCTGGCGGTGGGGATCGCCCGGGCCGCCATGGCTGCAGCCATGACCGGGAAACGCATCGGAGATCGGATCAAAGAAGGCAAGGTCCCGAAGAACCTTCAGAAGTACGGTTCCACAGTGGAAGAGATCTATTCCGATCTGCCGGAGCTGAGAGCTCTGTATGGCAAGGCAGCCGACGGATTTTCACCGGGCGCCATCGGTGTGTTTTCCTATCTCAATAAACTGGCGTTCGGCCTGAAACATTTTGCGGCGCTCAACCGCAAGTTTGATATCAGTTTGCTGGATCAGTCGGACCTGATCCCGCTGACACGGGATGTAAAAGATCTGATCCAAGGCAGATGGTTTGACTGATGGGCAGAAGAGGTCAGGGGCAGAAATCTGCCCCTGATCTGCCTGAGACGGAGTATACACAGGATCATGACAACGGGAAGATCTCCAGGCAAGGAGGAAGGAGCATGGAGGCAATGAAATACATCTACGGGCCTGTCCCATCCCGACGATTGGGCATCTCCCTGGGGATCTCACCGATCCCGAAAAAAACCTGCAATTATTCATGCATTTACTGTCAGCTGGGCCGGACGGATCACATGACCAATACGCGGCAGATGTTTTTCGAAGTGGAAGAGATCCTGGCGGAGTTCCGGGCGTTTTTAAAAACGAAGGTCCCCTTCGATGTGGTGACCATTGTGGGGGAAGGAGAACCAACGCTTTATCTGGGACTGGGCGAACTGATCGAAGAGATTGCCGCCCTGACGGATCGTCCCGTAGCCGTCATCACAAATGGCGCGTTGCTCTATGACGAAACTGTGCGGCGGGAACTGAGCCATGCAGATCTTGTGCTCCCGACCCTGGATGCCTATGACCAGGCAATGTTCCAAACCATCAACCGGCCCCATGGCGCATTGGATTTTCAAAGGGTCCTTGATGGATTGATCCGTTTTGCCGGGGAATACAAAGGGCAGCTTCTGCCGGAGCTGATGCTGATCAAAGGCGTCAATGACGATGAGGCATCCTTGGAACGTTACAGACAGCTGTTTCGGCGATTTCCGTATGACAAGCTGTATATCAATACACCGGTCCGCCCCCCGGCCGAAGAAGGCGTGATGGCGGTGGATGCAGAAACCATGCAGCGGGCAGTGGATCAGCTGGGTGGGATCTCCATCGATCTTTTGGAATCCACCGGCTTTCACAGTGAGATCAGTGATGATCGGGAGGCCATCCTGAGCATCATCAAGCGGCATCCGATGAATCAGTATGAAATTGAAAGCTTTCTCAAAGGCAGAGGCAGGAAAGACCCCGCAAAGCTCATGGATCAGCTGAGGCAGGACCCCGCCATTACCGTGATCCGGTACAAAGGGTATGAGACCTTTCGCCTGAAATAACGGAGGGCTCACAGAAGCCCTTCCACGGGGAACGGATCACCCAAAAGCGGATCCGGCAGAACCGGACATTAAAGAACAAAAGCAGGAGACAGGAGACATAAAATGAATCAGAACGCGTTGATCTGGGTGGCGGCCTTCGCTCTGGGCGCACTGGCTGTGAACAGTGCCGGTATTTGGATGATCCACCGCCATCGTGCCTGGGCCATACGGAATAAAGAGTACTTCATGTGTTTTGCCGCGGGGATGCTGATTGCATCACCGCTCCTGATGGCCTTTCCGGAAGCGCTCCGCAAAAATGAATCAGCCGGGATCGCAGCGCTTTCCGGGTTCCTGTTTATGTTTTTCAGCAACCGGTACATCAAATA
>CAYYVR010000023.1:13575-19917 GCA_964475185.1 uncultured Clostridium sp.
TTTGTAGTCGGAGTCCTGATCTACATATCTGCGTCGCATCTGCTGCCGGAGGTCCGTGAAAATGAACCGAAGCATTCCTACATTGCCTTGCTGGCCGGGATGAGCCTGTCCGCTGTGATGATGGTCCTGAAATAATCTGAAAAAGACCATGGATCCGATGGAGAAATGGTCTTTCTTCATGCTCAGATCATGGAGAACCAAATGATCCGTCATCGACAGGTCCCTTCAATTGAATCAGTAAAGGGAAGCCTCAGGCTGAAACAGACGGGTGCAGCCGATCCATGTTTAACGGTCAACTTTCTACGGTCAACTTTTAAGGGTCAAATTCAACGGTCAAACTTCAACGGGAAACGGTCAGCAAGCAGAAACCGGCTCCGTCAAAGGGCAGTACCTGTTGATAATTACAGGATCCAGGGGTCCTGTATTGGACTACGGGGGAGATGATTGTTAAAAGTAGCAACAATCGGTTGATAGATTTTAACAATTCGGTAATGGAAAGCGGCTAATTTTTCTATTATTGACAGACTTGGGAATTAAACCTATAATATTATTAACAATAAAATGAGTTATTGTTAATCTGAATGCAAAGTTAACCAGTGATCCCGCCGCCCTTTTTTATTTTTAATGAACTGAAAACGATTTCGGTTCTATCGGCGGCAGGTATTGAGGAGATTTTTCGCCGCCGGATGCCAAACTTCCGAACACTTCGTCAGTTGAGTCGTTTCGAAAGGAGTACCGACCATGAATCAGATCATCAGAAGGATCGCATCATTGTCTGTCATGTGGTTCGCTCTGGCCGCATGTTCTCACGCCCCGCCGGCCGGTACGGGTCCCATGGGATCAGCGCCGCCGGTGACCGGTCCCGTTGGATCGACCAAGGCGCCGGAGACGTTTTTCCCCTGTGGATGCGAGCCGGGAAATACCACCAATCACTATTCGACCCATGGCTGTTTTGCCGAAAAAGACGGGTGGGTATATTTTGTGGATCGCAGCAAGGGCGGTCTCTTGAGCCGAAAACGCACCGATGATTCAGATCTGATGGACTATAACGAAAAACCGGTCAGCAGCATCAATGTGGTGGATGACTGGATCTATTATCAGAAGCGAAGCCATCTGGAGGAGTCGTATATTTACAGGATGAGGACCGATGGATCCATCATCGAAAAAATAAGTCCGACACTCAGTGACTACAACTCCTGTGCAAATTTTATCGTTCGGGGGGAGTTCATTTATTTCTCAAATTTTGAAGACAACAGCTCCCTGTACCGGATGAAAACCGACGGCAGTGAACTGACCAAGCTGAATGATGCCATCAGCTACAGTCTTAACATGGACGGAGACTGGATCTACTATGTACGGATGAACAAAACATCCGGTGAGGGCAACGAGCTCCACCGGATCCGTCCGGACGGCACGGAAGATATTTTGCTGACCACGGGGACCTGCACAACGATCCTGCCGTATCAGGACTGGGTCTATTTTGTCGGGGCCGAATCCGGAAGGAAACCGCTGTACCGCATCCGCAGTGACGGGACCGATCAGATGATCGTGGTCCGGGATAATATCTGCGGCATCAATATCCATGACGACCGGCTCTATTATGTCACCCAGGGGGATGGCCGGCTCTGGACCAGCGCACCGGATGGCAGCGAAGCCAGGCAGCTCATGGAGGAGCGGGCCTTCGGTGTTCAGATTGCCGGCGGGTGGCTATACTTTTCCAATGTGGATGAATCCAACCGGCCCTACCGTATCCGCCTGGATGGCAGCGGTCTTGAAAAAGCCTATGCAGTGCAGCCGCTTAATAATGATCCCGAAGAATCCGCCGCCACAGGCATTGGGGTGGATAATGCCAATCCCATCAGCCGGTTTGTCCGCGCCGGGGACTGGATCTATTTTTCCCTGGATTCCTACCAGGGCGAGATTCGGAAAATGCTTCGCAATGGAATCTCACACAGTACGGTGATAAAGGTTCCGGGATCCGATCTGAATGCAGTGGGCCACTGGCTGTATTTCATCGACTCCAGCCTCTATGATACCCTGGCCAGAGTCAGAGTGGATGGAACGGGCTATGGCACCATCCTGGATCAGTCAGCATCAGAGCTCATCGTCCGGGACGAGTGGATGTATTTCATCAACGGGTCCGACAAAAACCGGATCTACCGCGTCAAAACGGACGGCACTTCACTGACGATGCTCAGGGATCAGGCCGCCCGCAGTCTCCAGATGGATGGAGAGTGGCTGTTCTTTGAACCTTCCCTGGAACTGGACAGTCAGGGGGAGGAAGGGGTCTTCAAAATAAAACTTGATGGATCCCAGCATAAAAAAGTCACAGGGGAAGCGATATCGAGGATGACGGTGGCCGGCGGATGGATCTACTATACAACGGAAACCGATGACCGGCTGCGCCGCATGAAAACCGATGGCTCCGGGGACGAGACCCTATCCGATGAACAGGGGATCCTGTACGGGGTGTATGATGACTGGATCTACTGGTACAGCACCGCTGACGAGAAAGGGATGTTCCGGATGGACCTCGAGGGAAATCAGAAAACTTCGATCCTGGGCCCCGGCAATTATGCACTGGTCCACTTTCTGGAAGACAAAATCGTGTATTTTGACAATGATACGGGGAAATATCATCTGATGGAACTGGATGGTTCCGCGCGAAGAGAAATCAATCCCTGAATGTCAGGTATGTTTAAGATTCAAAAAATGACAACGAATGAAAAAAGATCCTCAAAGAGAAGATCTTTCCTTAAATAAAATGAGTGCCTGCCAGGCGATGCCTGGCAGGCTTAGTGATGGGGTCCGAAAATTTGGGAGCCGTATTTTCAGAGGCTGGATCCGGATCGGCCGGGAAGATGGGGTCACTGTTTCAGCAGGTCACAGATCGGTGTTTCCCAATCGATGGGCGGCGCGCCGGACTGGAGCTCTTCACCAAGCTTTTGGTAAAATGTCAGGCGGACTTTAGAGATGGCCTCGATTTCCCGATACAGTTCGGGTGATGCCAGGCCGGGCGTTTTGCCAATGCCGGCCATGATCATCATCAGACTGGCGGAGGCAATGATCTTTTTCATGGAGCGGGTGTTATCCGGATCATCCGGTGCCGGCCGGTTCACTTCTGTGATGTAGGCGATCAGAGCGCGGATCAGTTCATCCGCTGATGCCCCTTTGTCTCTTCTGCTGAATAGTGTCTGGTGGCCCTCGCGCAGATCTTCCTCTGCATCCTGCAGATCGTCCGCCAGCTGCAGAAAGGTCCCGTAGCAAAAAGCGAATACTGATTCAAAAAGGCTGAGGGTCCCTTTCACAAGGCAGGCATCCGCCAGCACGGAAGCACCGCCTTTTTCAAAGCTGAGTTCTTTCAGGATCTGAGGAGCCAGGGGGTGGGGCTGGTCCTGACGCAGACTCAGGATCTGGGCATCCTGGATCATCATCAGACCTTCGTACACCATGGGGAACCCGTCTCGGGGATATTCGCCTTCGATCTCACGGAAGAGCTCGAAGACCCGCCCTTCCAAAGGGTCCTGCGATGTCTGCGGTTCGCCCAGGATGACAGACGTGAATTTTTCGTTGAAGCGCTTTTTTTTCAGATCGGGGACCAACGGATCATCCAGAAAATTATCCGTATAGGGATACAGCATGCTATAGGCATAGACGGAGGGTGTGACTTGCAGCGGAAGGTCCCACAGCAGCTGCAGGCTGTTCATGATCCAGACATTGCGCAGGGCCTGAAAAATTTCCGCCAGATTCAGAGTGCCGTCCCGATCCCGGGCCATGAAAAGGAATTCCCGGGCAGAGGTCAAATAACCTTTTTCAAGGAAGCGTTCCAGAAACGGTTCTTCAAACAAATACCTGCCCCGATCAAGGTCCAGTAAAGCGGCCGTGATCAGATGCTCCAGTCGGTCCAGGTCCGCTTCGGTCAACTCATGGACTTTCCGGGACCGCCAGGGTGCAAGTTCTTCCTGAAGACGGCTCAGGATCTGACGGATCCCGGCTTCATTTCGGCGTTTTTCCGGATCAGAATGAGAGGTTTGCGCTGAAAAATCAAATCTGGCGGCGTTGTCATAGCGGGCCAGGGCGTGTTTCAGGAGCCAGTCTTTCCACGGAATCAGGGTTTCTTCCTCTGCCAGCAGGCTCATGGCATCAAAGGCATTTTCCGGCTGAATGGTTTTTTTTAACATGATCCTCTTTCCTTTTGGTGTAAGCAGTAAATCGGAAAAGCGGCGATCCGATGAAGTGAGAGCTGGCGATGATGACGATGGATCGACCGGTATGTACGGGGTTTGAGATGGTCTGATTCGAATGGATCACTCCGCATCCTGGCTGACATCGGAAACATCGATGAGGAGTTCATTGCGCCTGAGAAACGGAGGGATGAAGGGGGGATTGTAACGGGCCAGGCGAAAACCGCCAATGGATCTCAGGCCTTTGCTCAGAATCCAGTTGGTCAGTCGGATCCGCTGGACTTCGATCCGCTCCTGGCTCACTGAGCCCGAAAAGCGGATGACCGCAGCCAGACAGGGCTCATGATAGCGGATCCTGATATCGGGATCCGCTGGCTGCGGCAGGGTCTGGCTGCTGTAGGAGGCGGGCATGACAAATTCAGTGGTGGCATGGGCAGGTGTCATTTCGTTGAGCACCGGTGTCGTCATGGAGATCTTCTCTCTGGTTTCATTGCTGCCGCTGATGTACTGGAAGATCTGACTGAATCCCCCGGAACCCTCCCAGCTGGATGAATCGACAGTGGCTGTGTAAAATCCGTCGTAGGCCCGCAATTCAAAGGAATCGTCGTTTGCCACGACCCGGTAGGGGGCGGTTTCATATCTGGCCATTTGAGTTCCTCCTCCGTTACCTCCAACTATTTGGTTTTATTATAGCAATTTCCTGCGTCTGGGATGTGAATGATTGTGTCAAAGTAAACAGGGGATTCCATCGGATGGCATGGTGCAGATCCGATCATATCAGGATGATCCAGGTCCGCTCTGCGGCGGAAAACCCGCAGACACAGCACACAGAGACGGAAAAAGTGTGATATTATACATAAATAGCGTATAATATCAACCATCTGAAAAGTCAGGAGCGAAGGATATGGAAACAGTACTTTACCAATATAAAGATTTGAAAGCCTTCTGCGAGGAGGCATTCATCCGGTTCGGATTTTCAGAAGGGGACAGCGAGATCATTACTGATGTCCTTCTGAAGGCCGATCTCTATGGCATCGATTCCCATGGCACCAATCGGATCGTCCTGTATCATGAACAGATCCGCAATGGCTTTATCGATGTGACGGCCCGGCCGCAGATCGTCCTTGAGACACCCGTCTCCTGTGTCATCGACGGCCATCAGGCCATGGGCCAGTTGGTTTCAGTCTATGCCATGGAGCAGGCCATTGCCAGAGCCGGGATTTCCGGGGTGGGCCTTGTCACCGTCCGCAATTCCAATCATTACGGCATCGCCGGATACTATTCCCGCATGGCAGAACGGGTCGGGTTCATCGGCGTGGCCATGACCAACTCCCTGAAAGCGGTGGTCCCGACATTTGGCCGTCTGCCCATGCTGGGGACCAATCCCATCGCCCTGACGGTCCCTTCGGATCAGACGCCATTCCATTTTGATGGATCCACGTCGGTGGTCACCGCCGGCAAGATCGAAGTCCGCAGTAAACTGGGCGAGTCCATCCCCGCGGGGTGGGCCATGAACGGCCAGGGACTGGATGAGGAAGACCCGGCAGTGGTCCTGGACCATATGACCCAGGGGTTGTCAGGACTGCATCCCCTGGGCGGCGGAACCGAAACACTGGGCGGCCACAAGGGATATGGTTTCTCCATGATGGCTGAGATCTTCAGCTCGATCCTGTCACAGGGCACAACGTCCAATCATGTGGAAGAAGGCGATCGGGCCGGTGTATGTCACTTCTTTGCAGCCATCGATCCGTCGATCTTCGGCGATGCCGATGCCATACGCCATCATCTGGAAACTTATCTGAATGAGATCCGCGAATCGCCCAAAGCCAGCGGCGCAGACCGGATCTATATCCACGGTGAGAAGGAAGAGGAAGCCTACGGTATCCGGCTGCGCGAGGGGATCCGGATCAATGCCCGGACCCTGGAGGAAATGAAAGCGGTGGCAGAAGATCTGGGCATGGACTTCGGACAGTATTTCCCCCGAATTTAAGGGCCTCATTTCAAGGAGAAGGAGCGGTTGGATGACCGCTCTTATTTCATGCCTGCCGGCAGTTCACAGAGCCCGAAGATCCTGATCTTCGATGTCCGGAATTTTGTTTCCGCTTTTCATCCAACGGGCCTCCTCATCCGACGAGCCTCCTCATCCGGCAAGTCCCCT
>CAYYVR010000023.1:20017-21181 GCA_964475185.1 uncultured Clostridium sp.
CATTGAATCGATAGTCCGTTCAAGCTGAAGCCCTCTAATCGCAGGAAGTTCTTTATCCGAATTTCACAGCTCATTTCAATATGCCCCGGGGTTACCACATTTCTACCGCAGTTCATTTATACCTTAGTCCAGGAAACGATTTATACTGTAAACAAGGAAAGAGATGAAGGACATTGCAGAGGCTGCAATAAAACACGAAGACAAGAACCGGTAAAACGAAAACAAAAGAAAAATGTGATGTGATCACAAAAAGGGAGAGGTATAAAAATGAAAAGACTCAAGAAGATAATGTCGACTGGGATCCTGACCGCCGCGATCCTGTCATCCTCCGTACTGGCCATGGCGAGTGAAGGATCGTATGGAGCAACCGGAGCTATGGCAGACACTGAACTGACGCTGGAAGAAATGATGACGTATGCCATCCAGGATGAATATCTGGCCCATGCCGAATACGAGGAAATCATCGAAATCTATGGATCAGTCAGACCCTTCACCAATATCATCAAGGCGGAAGCCACTCATATCAGTCTGATGGAGCCTTTGTTCGAAAAATACGGATTCGAGATCCCGATCAACGATGCAGCCGATCGGGTCGTGCTGCCGGCAACACTGGAGGAAAGCTATGCAATCGGAGTGGAGGCAGAGAACCTCAATATCGACATGTATGAGCGATTCCTCAGTGAAGAGCTTCCTGATGATGTGAAAGCAGCGTTTGAACGGCTCGATGCAGGATCGGAAAAACATCTGGTGGCATTTGAACGGGCCCTGGAGCGGTCCACTGGAACCATTACGTCAGACCGGCCATCCAGACCGTCCAGACCATCCGCCAGTCAGGCTCCTGCCAGAGGCAGATCCAACAGCAGAGGTCAGCGCTCCGCTAACAGAGGCCGCGGCCAGCGGACTGCCGTCTGCAGATGATCAGATCCGCAGTGATCATTCCCGGCAGCTAACAGGAATACCCCGGATAACGAACAGTAAGTTCACTGCATGGGCAAACCAAAGATAAGAATGGGGAGAATCATTCAAACGAACATAAGATAAAAGAACATCCATAGCGCAGGGCGATGAAGATCAAGCCCGCAGAAGGCCGGTCATGGACCGGCTTTTCTCGTATGCGGGGCATGTTGCCGAGCAGATGGGTTGAAAGAAACCCTGTCACCTACC
>CAYYVR010000024.1:0-8816 GCA_964475185.1 uncultured Clostridium sp.
CCGGATCCGGACAACGGAACCAACCCGGTGGGCGATAAGGTCGTAGAGATCGCACGGACTCTTCTGGGGGCTCCCTATCTCTATGCAGGTGAATCATGGGAAGAGGGCGGATTCGATTGTTCCGGACTGACTTACTATGCTTACCGGAAAGTCGGGATCTCGATCCCCCGGACCGCATCGCAGCAGTGGGCCGGCATCTCGAACAAAGTTTCAGTGCCTCAGCCCGGCGACATCATTGCCTTTGAAAAAGAAGGCCGTGTCTATCATGTGGGCATATTCATCGGGGACAACCAAATGATCCACTCCCCTAAACCGGGCGAAGTCGTGAAAATCGTCAGCCTGGACTGGTATTATCGAAATGGTTTGGTGAAAGGATTTATCAGACCGACTAAATAACTCGGACGATCTGACGATGATGGCCGATTCCTCAAAGGGGTCGGCCATCATGTTTTATTGATTTGAATAAAAATTAATGAAATCATGTAGAATATTTACAATCATTCGATTTTCCTTGTAAGTTTATAAAATGGTAATTAATCTGCTGCTAGCAGGATGAAAAAGGATTTTAGCCCATTGATTTCTTGAAAAAAGGCAACTCGGGCCATGGAGTTGTGGAATTTACGGTAAGATGAATGGAAAATGTGTGACTGTAACGGGTTTCAATCTGATGAATCTTTATCTATAATGATATTACAATTGTTTGAAGGAGAGATAGAATGAATAACTGGATCATCGCAACAACACTATCTGGCGCATTGGCTATCATAATGGCAGTGCTGCTGACGAACTGGATCACAAAACAGGACACCGGAACGGATCGAATGAGGGAGATCGCCGGATTTATCCGGGAGGGCGCCATGGCATTCCTCAAACGGGAATATTTTTACATGGTAATCATCATATCCATTCTGTTTGTGTTGATTTTTGTGGGCATCGGCATGGAAACTGCCGTTTTGTTTATTTTCGGAGCCATCTTGTCGGTCCTGGCAGGAGCTTTCGGAATGAATGCTGCCACACAGGGTAACGTCAGGACAGCAGCCGCAGCCGCGTCCGGCGGTATGGGCAGTGCTCTGAAAGTGGCTTTCCGTTCCGGCGCCGTCATGGGACTGGCAGTAGCCGGTCTGGGGCTTTTCGGGATCGGAGTCGCTCTGATCGTTTTAGGCATCGATGCCTATAATGTGATCACCGGATTCTCTTTGGGGGCCTCCACCGTTGCGCTGTTCGGACGCGTCGGCGGCGGGATCTATACGAAAGCAGCAGACGTGGGTGCCGACCTGGTCGGTAAAGTGGAAGCCGGGATTCCTGAAGATGACCCGAGAAATCCCGCTGTCATCGCGGACAACGTCGGTGACAACGTGGGCGATGTCGCCGGAATGGGATCTGATTTATTCGAAAGTTTTGTAGGGTCCATCATCGCAGCCATTACCCTGGCCATTACCATCGATCGGATCGTCCCGGTCCTGGGCATCGAATTTGCCATACCTGCCGTCGAAGGCGCTATTTTCCCTCTGGTCATGGCCGGAGTGGGGATCATTGCCTCCATGGCTGGGATCATGAATGTCAAAGGCAATTCGGATCCTGCCAGATCTCTGAATATGGGCACTTATGTGTCCAGTGCACTGGTCCTGATCGCCTCTTTATTTTTCAGCAATTACTTCTTTGATACCATGCAGCCTGCCTTTGCAGTCATCGCCGGTATCGTAGTGGGTCTTCTCATCGGAAAGATCACTGAGGTCTATACCTCAGATGCCTACAAATCCGTTCAGCGCATCGCTCAGCAGTCGGAAACAGGAACCGCCACCAATATCATTTCCGGTCTTGGCGTCGGAATGTTCTCGACCCTCTGGCCGATCCTGATCATTTCCGGGGGCATCATGGTTTCGTTCATGTTCTCAGGTCTTTACGGAATCGCCCTGGCGGCTGTGGGCATGCTTTCCACCACAGCCATGGTCGTTTCCGTGGATGCCTACGGACCGGTGGCAGACAATGCCGGCGGCATCGCTGAAATGAGCAAGATGCCCCATGAAGTGCGTGAGATCACAGATAAGCTGGATTCAGTCGGGAACACCACCGCTGCCATCGGAAAGGGCTTTGCCATCGGTTCGGCGGCGCTCACCGCGCTGGCCCTGTTCTCATCTTATGCCCAGGTGGCAGAACTCTCTCAGATCAGTTTGCTCAATCCGACGGTCATCGTCGGTCTGCTGATCGGCGCCATGCTCCCATTCCTGTTCTCAGCTCTGACCATGGATGCAGTCGGACGCGCCGCAGATGAAATGATCACGGAAGTCCGCCGCCAGTTCAAAGACATGCCCGGTATCATGAAGGGCACTGACAAACCGGATTACGCAAAATGCGTTGCGATCTCGACGGACCACGCGCTGAAGGAAATGATCGCACCCGGTCTCATCGCACTGCTGTCTCCGGTGGCCACCGGATTTATCCTCGGCAAGGAAGCACTGGGCGGTCTGTTGGCCGGTGCACTGGTCACCGGTGTGCTCCTGGCCATCTTCATGTCCAACTCCGGCGGAGCCTGGGATAACGCCAAAAAGTACATCGAGTCCGGCCATCACGGCGGAAAAGGCTCGGTGGCTCATAAGGCGGCTGTTGTCGGCGATACGGTGGGCGATCCTTTCAAGGATACTTCAGGTCCGTCCATCAATATCCTGATCAAGCTGATGACCATCGTAGCACTGGTATTCGCACCTTTATTCATGAGATAGCAAGGACCAGACGCTGACCCGATCAAACCGGGCCATCTGAGCATGGATGCTCAGATGGCCCGGTTTTTTCCGCCCTGGACCATGGCATCATAAAAAGCATGGCTGCCTCAGAGGGAGAAAGACTCCGATGATCTGAATGCAGGCTATGGGCTGATTGAGGAGTTAAACGGAGAGTAGGGGAGATAAAGTCAGATTTTGCCCGCTAAATTCAATTATCTGCATAAAAGCCCCTGAAAATCACCAAGGTCTGTGATATGGTGGACAGGACTTTGAAAAAAGGAGGGGGACGATATGAACAGCCCGACGATTGAACTGGATGATGAGATTTTTCTGAATGATGCCTATCTGATGGCGGACTGGCTTGAACAGGAAGAGATCACTCGCTATATCACAGAAGGACAGGATATCAGCCGGGAGATCCGATCCTTCCTCCGCTATACGACTTGTCCGATCCTGACCCATATGTTCTGCAATGGCGGGAATTTTTATATGATCAAGCACAATGGCCGCTCCATCGGGTATCTCAAACTGGTGGATAAAGGGAATCGCCAGGCCGAGATCGTGATCGTCATCGGAGACCCGCACATGTGGAACAAAGGGTTTGGCACCAGAGCCGTGCGACTGGCGCTGCATGAGTGTTTCCTGACTTTGCGCTATGAGGAACTCACTGCCAGGATCCTCCCGGGGAATGAGGGCAGTCATCATATTTTCCAGAAACTTGGGTTCATCCGGGGCCGCAGTTCAACGCTCACTGCCCTTTATACCATGGATCTGGATCATTACCTGAGACTGGCAGCCTGATGCCGATAATGAATGCCTTTTGACATCCCGATCTGAAGGGGAAGAACCTCCGTCAGAAAAACCCGCAGACAACTGCGGGGTTTTCTGATCAGAGGATCCTGACGTCATAGTTTTTCAGGGTAACGGACCGGTAGAGTTCAGCCAGATCCCTGCGATCCATGATTTCAAGGATCGTCACTGCGTATTTCAGAGAGGTCATATACTCCTCTCTGCCCAAAAGGAGCTGGGCGATCCCTTTGCGATAATACAGACCGTGGAGCAAGGTGAACTCTGAATTCTCCTGAGCATAGGTAATTCCCTGGCTGGCAATTTCAAGAGCTTTTTCAGACTGATCGGTCATGTGGTAGTGATAGGAGAGATTGAACAGCGCGATCAGGAAAACCTTTTTCTCCCGCACAACTTTTTTGCCAAGGCTTTTATAGCGGTCATAGATGGACTCCAGGATGCTGATGGACTGATCATAGTGCTCCAGATTGCCTTCCAGGAGTGCCAGAAGGATCAGAAGGCGGATCTCCCACATATTGAAACTGGAATTTCTCAAATGGTGCCACTTTAAGTCGGGATTGATCTTTTGAAGGGTCTGGCGGATACTCTCGATCATTTCCTGGATTTGAAAGTCCTTGTAATTATGACGATAGAACTTGATGGCATTGGTGAGAAAGCATTCCAGGAGATCAAGGTCTGAAGCGTTGATGAGATCTCTGTGATGACCTGTTCCCAGGTAGGCCTGGTAGAGTTCGTAGCATGTTTCGAGATCACCGGGACGATTGCTGATGATGGCCTCATCGATCTTTAGAAGGATGGTCTCCAGACTGCTGTCATAGCGGTATTTCTGGAAAATGGCGGTCACATCGATCTTATAGGCCAACGATAGGAGCTCCAGCGTCTCATATTTTGGGATCACCATCCCTTTTTCCAGTTTCATCAGAGTGTTCTCGCTGATCCCCACCCGGTCCCTGACATCCTGCTGTGTCATTTTCAGTGAGCGGCGGATACTTCTTACGACTTCACCAAAATCCTGCATGTTGTAACTTTCAATCATAGGACATCCCTCTCAGTCTTTCAGCAAATCCACATTCAACTGCGGTTTTTATTGGTTAACTTTATTATATTATAAAAGCAGAAAAGGTGATGAAATAATTTAATATTTTTCATTCTTTTCCCCTTCTTCTATACCGTTTGGTATTTTAGTACCCAATGACATTCTTATTATGGATTTACCTCCCATAGTAAAGAACAAAATTTTCTGCAGCCATATGAAGCATGTGAGAGCTTTATATGGCTATTTTTTCGGTCAGATCGGAGTCAGTCCGGTTGGCGGGAAAACCCACGGCGAAAGCATCATTTCACAGGAATGGCCGGTTCGATCCGGTTCAGGATTTACTCCAGAGGTGATTTCCATGAGCGGCAGTCTGATGGAGGGGCGTTGTATACAAATTTTAGTTATATGATAAGATTGAATTGGATTACATCATTCAGAGGATCCTGACAATGAAGTGCTCAATCACAGTGGCAAATTCAGCTGAAGTCAGTAAATATCAGGAAATATACCAATGCCGCTAAAAATCAGTTATGCTACTAAATCAGAAATCTGTTTGTGGCAAAGTAAAAATGTAATGCCAGTAAGTTCGGTAATGTCAGTAATGTCAGTAAAGTCAGTAATGTCAGTAATGTCGGTAAATGTCACAATGTCAGTAATATACAGGGGGTAGGAAATGAAACGAAGAGTACAGGAGATCCGTCGGGGGTTTGACGGAATGGACGGAGCAGGGGTCAGTCTGGTTCGTGTGCTGAGCCAGGCTACGGTGAAGAAGCTGGATCCGTTCCTCATGCTGGATGTATTTGATTCAGACAACTATGAAGATTATATCAAGGGCTTCCCCATGCATCCGCATCGGGGCATCGAGACCATCACGTATCTGTTGTCAGGGGAGATCGAACATGAGGACTCCATTGGCAATAAGGGCACCATTCTGCCCGGGGGAACACAATGGATGACAGCAGGATCTGGGATCATGCATCAGGAGATGCCGCAGAAATCAGATCAGATGGTGGGGTTCCAATTATGGCTGAACATGCCGGAAAAAGACAAAATGAAGCCGCCGGCCTACCGGGAGGTCAATGAGGACCAGATGCCGGTTTATCAGGAGGAAGGATTGACGCTTCGACTGATTTCAGGGGCCTTCAGGGGCGTGGAGGCCAGCATCAAACCAGATTATGTTTCTCCTGAGATCTACTTTGGCGATCTGGCACAGGGCCATGTCTTTGCCAAGGAACTGGCAGCGGAGGATACTGCGTTTATTTTCATTTTCCGCGGTTCGGTCCGCATCGGCGATGAGGTGGTGCAGCAGAAGAACGGCGTGTTGTTCACTGAGGGGGATGAAATAGAGTTCACCGCGGAGACCGATGCTGAATTCATGTACATCGAGGGCAAAAAACTCAATGAGCCCATTGCCTGGGGAGGCCCCATTGTCATGAATACCCGGGAAGAACTCAATCTCGCCTTTGAAGAGCTGAGAAGCGGAACGTTCCTCAAGACAACGGAGGTTCAGGGCACAGAGTCCCTGAACCGGTAAAACAGTGCCCGGATAAAGATCCGGATCACGGACTGATCCGGATTCATCAGGTCATGAAGAATAAGAGATAAGGCTGCTGACCGCCCCGATATACCGGGGGTCAGCAGCTTCCTTCATGTTGCCGCTGTTTGCGGATCGGGGCGGGAACGATCTCGGGACGATGCAGGGATCCGGGGGATACGGTATTTGATCACACGCCATCGAATGGTAACAATATATTTATATTTATAATCATTGATAAATGATTGACATTACTTGTGAAAGTTATAGCATAGTAATTGTAAGAGTACTTTATGCCAAAGGAGAAGACCGTGAAAAAAAACTATTTTGATCTGTCAGGGAAAGTGGCACTTGTTACAGGAGCGTCTTCCGGACTTGGTGTCCAGTTTGCCAAAGCACTGGCCAATCAGGGAGCGGATATAGCGATCACAGCAAGGCGGGTGGAAAAACTGGAAGCGGTGAAGCGGGAAATTGAAGCAATGGGCGTTCGCTGTATTGCAGTCAGGTGCGATGTGGCAAATACCGATGAGATCAAAGCCATGGCAGCGGCTGTCAAAAAGGAATATGGCCGAATCGATATCCTTGTCAACAATGCCGGGGTCGGAACGGGGATCCCTGCAGAAACTCAGACCGATGAGGAGTGGCGTAAAACCCTCAGTATCAATCTGGATGGGGTTTATTTCGTGGCCCGTGAAGTCGGCGCTGTCATGATCCAGCAGAACTATGGCAAGATCATCAATCTCGGATCGATCCATTCCTCTGTCGCCATGGCCGGCATGCCCATATCAGCCTACTGTGCGTCAAAAGGCGGCGTGCTGATGCTCACGAAAGCGTTGGCCAATGAGTGGGCCAAATATAATATCACCGTCAATGCCATTGGTCCTGCCTACTTCCCCAGTGAAATGACACAGGACGTCCTGGCCACAGAGGGCTTTGAATCCGTCGTTAAGATGTACTGCCCCATGGGCCGCGCCGGACGGGAAGGCGAACTGGATGGGGCCATTATTTACTTTGCCTCGGATGCATCCAGCTATACGACCGGTCAGTATCTTCCCGTGGACGGTGGATGGACCGCTATTTAAAAGACAAAAGCCATGCTACGGACAAAACAGCCGATCCCGGTCAAATGGGGATCGGCTGTTTCGTTCGCTGCACAGGCTTCATGATGGCGCTCCAAAGAGCAGTTGACGGCTTTTATAAGTTCGGCCGGAACAGAGCCAATGGATCTCGATGAAAGGCGGCAATCAGGGGAGGATCTCACTGAAGAATTCATAGCGGATGCGCCCGTCCACGCCCCACAGGGAAGATCCCATGAGCTTGGCGATGGTCGGACCTTCGTCGATGAGATTCATTGTCTGGACCTGGCGGCCTTTGCTGATCCCCGGGCCGGCCATAAGGAACACCGTGTTATAGTCGGGCATATGAGGTTCATAGCCATGAACGGAGCGGTAAAGGGACGGATCGTTCTCGACGTCTTCGATGAATTCTCCCAGGGGAGAGTCATCAAAATAATATCCCTCACAGGCACACAGCATGAAGGTGCAGTTGGGATCGGCTCCCCGTGATGCCGCGGTGGCGCCATCCATGAACCGGAGGAGCCCGTTTTCCTCATAGGCACTCAAAACGGTCAGATTGTCCCGAATCAGTTCAGTGACTTCAGGGTGACGCTTGTCCACATAAATATAACCGGATCCGTCACAGCTTTTAAAATAAGCTTTCCAGTCCAGGATGTCATCCTCGATCATTTTGATGAGTCCGAGCTGCCGAAGGAAGACATTGGGCCGAATCACTTTTTTGACGGCCTTGTGGGCGTGGTCGCCCAATACGATGAATACCGTGGAATCCAGCTTGCCTTCCTCTTTCAGGAAACTGATCCAGTCTGAGATCCGCTCGCCGTGGCGGAGAATGGCATGTTCAGCCTCTTCGGAATCAAAGCCGTGTTTATGGCGCATGGCATCCAAATCAACGTAGTGGACCATGGTCATATAGGGATGATATTTCTGAAAGGTATATTTTGCGCTGGCATGAACAAAATGGTCCAGCCAGGGTTGTTTGATGCCATTGCGCAGATGCTTGAACTTGGAATCCAGTTCCATGCAGTAACGGGGAGACCCGGCACTGAGGACCTGGGAGACTTGAGTCTGATAGGCGCGGACCGGAAAGATCTCCGGCAGATTGTATTTGATGCTGCTTCGCCCAGTGACCGGCCATAACAGGGAAGCCACCGTTTTTTTCATCTTATGCGCTATGTCATATATCGTTTCTCCATGGATATCTTTGCGGTACCAGTACCATTCCGGCTGATCCCGGTCCGGTTGGACCTTGGTGTTGTTGATGATCCCGTGATTTCTCGGCAATTTACCGGTGACGATGGAGCAGTGAGCCGGATAGGTCAGGGAGGGGCAGACACTGACGACCTGATCGCAGTAAGTCCCGTTTTCAAGAAGATACTGAAAGCCGGGGGTTGATTTCAATTTCGCGAAATCTTCCGTGCCCAGGGCATCCAGTGATATTACGACGATATGCTCATGCATATTGAATCATTCCTTTCGTGGTATTGGTCTTATTGTAACCGATTCTCAGGATAATTGGAAAATCTTCAGGAATACCCAGAGGCAGTCCGCCTGCATGACCTGGAACCCCATCCCATGGCCCTCAACACACCCGGCAGTCAGATGCCCGGGATCCATAATAGATGTCTCGGGATCCATAATAGCTG
>CAYYVR010000024.1:8916-14500 GCA_964475185.1 uncultured Clostridium sp.
CGGGATCCATAATAGCTGCCCGGGATGCCTGAAAGGAGGATTTTTGGGATGCGGTGAGGAGGGGACGGCCCGCATCGTTTTGTAGTACAATATGATCTATAAATCATCGATCACGCCGCACCATTGGGCGGGTGGTTCGCAGGGAGGGTGCCATGGCAGCAATCGGCAATGACTGGGATGAGATCCTGAAAGACACGTTTGATTCGGAACACTATCGTCAGCTCAGGCAGTTTTTGATCCGGGAGTATCAGCTGGAGACCGTGTACCCGCCCATGGAGGATCTATTCAATGCACTGCGAAAGACCCCCTACGGCAAGGTCAAAGCGGTGATTCTGGGACAGGATCCCTACCATGGTCCGGGACAGGCCCATGGGATGTGTTTCTCAGTTCGTCCTGGCATTAAAGCGCCGCCTTCCCTGGTCAACATTTTTAAGGAGCTGCAAAGAGAATACGGATACGAGATCCCGGGCCATGGCAATCTGTCAGAATGGGCCCGCCAGGGCGTGCTGCTTTTGAACACGATCCTGACGGTGCGGGCAGGACAGCCCATGAGTCATAAAGGGATGGGGTGGGAACAAATCACAGATACCATGATCCGCCGGCTGAGTGAACGCAGCGAACCCATGGTCTTTCTTCTGTGGGGCGCGCCGGCGCAGCGAAAAGCCGACCTCATCGATTCTGAGAAACATCTGATCCTGAAAACCACTCATCCATCGCCCCTGTCTGCGCACCGTGGTTTTTTCGGATGCGATCATTTCAGAGAAGCCAATGCGTTTCTGGAAGATCACGGGATCGAGCCGATCCGCTGGCAGATCGGGTAACCCTGAAAATTTCAGCATGAAAGGATAGTTCGTTAATGAAAGAGATCATCAAAAGCAAAGAACAGGTTTTCCAGGGAGATTTTCTGAAAGTGGATCGGGTCCTGGTCGAACTTCCCGATGGGCGGGAAGGCATCCGGGATATCGTCCGCCATCCGGGGGCCGTTGCCATCCTGGCCGTCAGTGATCAGGATGAGATCCTGCTCGAACGGCAGTACCGGACTGCTCTGGATGAAGTGATCCTTGAGATCCCGGCCGGTAAAGTCGACGGGGGCGAAGACCGTTTGGCAGCGGCCCGCCGGGAACTGGAAGAAGAAACCGGGTATTCGGCAGCTCGTCTGGAGCATCTGGGAGATGTTGTGCTGGCGGCAGGCTACTCCGACGAGATCATCACCCTCTATCTGGCCACGGGTCTGAGGGCGGGGATCGAAAAGCCCGACGCCGATGAATTTCTTGAATGGGAATTTATTCCGCGCAGCCATGTCCTGGATCTGATCCGGTCCAATGATATCCAGGATTCCAAAACGATCTGCGCGATGTTCCACTACGAAATGCGCCGAACGTAAACATCGCAGTTTTTATTAATTCAAAAGAAGCAGAGGCAGCTGATTGGTTCAGCTGCCCCTTTTTCGGTGGTGAAGTTTCAATATTTGATCGGCCCGTCAGCCGCTCCGGGGCCATCGTCACGGGACAATTCCCAGAAATACAGAGATGCCACGGAGTTGTACGGGGAAAGCCGCTGGCGGATCCCCTGGAATTGGGCGGCAGAGAGATCGGTCAGACCGTAAAGCCGCATCATGCCCCGGCGGATCGCCAGATCGCCGAAGCTGAGGATGTCCGGACGCTGCAGCGAGAAGATCATCAGCATTTGTGCAGTCCACTGTCCGATTCCGGGCAGACGAGTCAATTCCCGGATGACGTCCTCGTCGGGCAGGTCAGGCAGACTGTCCAGGTCCAATGTCCCATCGGTGACGGCCCGGGCGATGGAGCGGATCCAGTCGGTCTTTTTATAGGAGAGGCCGCAGGCTTTGAGCTCCTCCCGATCCATGATCAGAAGGTTCTCCGGCCGAATGGGACCGGTTTTTTCCCGGACGCGGGACCAGACGGTGACATAGGCTTTTTTTGAGATCTGCTGGCTGACAATGGAA
This sequence comes from uncultured Clostridium sp., assembly GCA_964475185.1. Classification (GTDB taxonomy): domain Bacteria; phylum Bacillota; class Clostridia; order Clostridiales; family Clostridiaceae; genus JG1575. Next base: position 10,883 of record CAYYVR010000024.1, read on the forward strand.
GAAACCAGCGCTTCGAATAAATCCGGGTTGACTTCGCGGCGGATGAAGCCGATTCGCCGGATGGCCTCACCCAGGATGGGATCGCGAAGGGTAAGGGCCTGCATCTCCGTTTCACCATAGCTGAAATATCTGATGTCCGCCTTCATTACGGTTTATCCCGGAAAGAGCGTTCTGCGATGGCAGGAAGCTTCTGCCAGATGAGCGCGTTGAGGAGCAAAAGGATCACAAATAGTAATCCGAAGAGGATTTTTTTGTCCAGGGGAACAAACAGATAGAGCACCACGGGGAGGGCGCCGACGATCATGGACAGGAAGGTGGAGACCATGGCGTTGAAGTTCTGCTTGACGGCTTTCTGCTCCGTGGTCCAGGTCAGCACCGGCTTGATGACATCCAGGGTGATCATTCCCAGATCCAGCAGAATGGAAAGCAAAAGCCCCAGGATCAGGCCGATCACCACGGCGGGGATCGACAGCCGCAGGAGGATCACCGCGGGGATCAGAAGAATCAGGACACCGGCCATTTCCACAGCAAGAGCCGGCAGGATCTTGCCCAGGAGCTGCGTGCGGTAGGGGACCGGGATGTATTTCATAAAACTGAAATTGGATCCTTCCCGGGTGATGGCGGTGGCTGCGATGAGGTTGAGGCCGGCATAGGCGGCCATGAGTGCCATGATGCCGACGATGACCATATCCGGGGTGATCGACTGCCGGATCTGATCGAAGTTGCCCCCGCCCAGTTCAGCCGTCAGTTCATCGAGGGTGCCGCCGAATATCAGCGGAAAAAACAGGAAAAGCGGCATGATCAGGCTCACCAGAATGCAGTTGAGGAAGTACGGGGGCGTTCGCAGCAGGGTTTTCATTTCCTTGGAGGCAATGGCCAGGACGGAGCTGCGGCTCCGGGTGGATGCCGTCATTTCTTTCTGGGTCAGGGACTTGCGCCTGACCCCGGTTTCTTTCAGACCCTTGGCACCGTCGATGTAGAACAGGTTGCCGATCTGGTAGAAAAGGAAAATGAACACTGCGCAGACTGCCAGGCTCAGGGCTGTATTGAGCAGGAAAATCGGAATGCTGCCGAAAATCGCCTTGTGCATCAGCGTCGCGGCTGGAAATACAGCCGAGAGGATGTTGAAGACCGTGCCCTCTTCCTGCAGGATCGCAGGGATGCCGTTGTCAAGACCTGTGGTCAGGCGCTGCATCAGGGAGGAGACGGACAGGGCCATGCCGATGCCCAACAGGGATGATATCAGTGTAAAGCGGTCCTTGTTGCGGAAGATCTTGGAAAAGCGCATGAGGATCATGGTGAGGATGGCAATGATGGCCAGGGGCGCGATGGGCAGGATGATCAGTGCCAGCAGGGTTTTCAGGTAGTATGCCCCGCCCTGGCTGTCCATGATGCCGAAGGCCACAAAGGACGGATAAAACAACACCAGGGTGCTGAGGACCTCATAGAAAGCAACCACCATGAATTTGGCCAGGACCAGTGAACCGGGTTTCACCGGCAGATAGAGGTAGTTTTCAATGTCGCTGGAGTAATAAAAAACACTCATGACATAGAAAAAGCCGAAAATCAGAACGATGAAGGAAGCACCGAACAAAAGGAGTTTGAGGAGGAGTTCTTCCATGCCGAACATGGCCAGGGGCTTGTACATTTCCGTGATGAGGGGGGCGAAGGAAGCACCGGCCAATAAAAGAACGGCAAGCATCCCCAGCACTTTGAAGATCCCCTTGACGCGTCCGGAACGTTCAGATTTGATCTCCAGGACGTCCTCGGACCGAAACATCGTTTTAAATAACAGCAGCGTTTTATTCATCGCCGGTCAGCTCCAGGAACATCTGCTCAAGACTGGTGTTTTCACCCAGCGTTTCCCGCAGGTTTTGCACATTGCCTACATAGAGGAGTTTGCCTTTGTTGATGATGCCGACCCGGTCGCAGATCTTTTCGGCCACTTCCAGGACATGGGTGGAGAAAAACACCGTATTGCCCGCGTCAGCATGGGTCCGCATCCGCTCTTTCAGCAGGAAGGAAGATTTCGGGTCCAGTCCCGTCATGGGTTCATCCAGGATCCAGGCATTGGGTTCATGGATCAGCGCGCCCATGAGGACGATCTTCTGGCGCATGCCATGGGAATAACTCTGGATCTTATCGCCCAGGGCGGAAGTCATTTCAAAATCCTTTGCCATCTGTTCGATGCGAGGCTGCCGGATGCTCGCGGGGACCTCATAGATGTCCCCCATGAAATTCAGATATTCGATGCCCCGCAGGCGGACATAGATATCCGGGTTATCCGGAACATAGCCAAATTCGCGTTTGGCGGCCAGCGGGTCTTTCAGAATGTCGATGCCATTGACCTCGATCTGTCCCGATGTGGGCGGGGTGATCCCCAGAAGGATCTTGATGGTGGTCGTCTTCCCGGCCCCATTGGGTCCAAGGAAGCCGAAGATCTCCCCTGGATTGATTTCCAGTGTAAGATCATCCACCGCTTTGTGCGTTCCGTTGTAGATCTTTGTGACCTGATTGAATCGAATCATGTTCAGTACCTCGTATGACGCAGTGATTAGTTCTCTTTACAGTATATATCATACAGGTATTGTGAAGCCGTTCACACCCTGATCATCAGATTTAATTTGCATTTAATGTAAGAGCCTGCGTTCGGATCCGCGGGCAGGAGTGCCTGTGCATCGAGGTCCACCTGAGGCGAATGAAATGACCCGCCCGCGTCGGTGAAAAGGGGGATTCGGAAGGTCAGTGAACCAGGTCAGTGAACCAGGCGGCTGATTTTTGTGTCAATATGAGATTTGTTATATACTTAGGAGAAGGACTTTTTAGCCTTAGCAAACCATGAGGAGCCCACAGCCATGCCATCAAATGATACTGCAATGAGAATCAGCCTGATCCTTTTGGCTGTTGCGGCCATCCTCTGGCTGAAAGAATTTTTTTTCGCCATCACGGTTCCGTCCGGATCCATGCTGCCTGCCATCCGTCCCGGCGACCGGATCCTCATTCGCCGTCTGACCCGGCCGACGGGTCTTCGCAGAGGAGATATTGTCGTATTCCGTTCGACCCATGAGCAGAAAGGGGACGGCCGTCTCCTGATGATCAAACGCCTCATCGGGCTCCCCGGCGAAGCGGTTGAACTGAAAGGCCATGAGGTTCTGATCAACGGACAGCAGATCAGGGAACCCTATGTCAGGCTGGCGCGGGAAACTGAGAAACATTTCAGGGTCCCAAAACACTGCTATTTATTTCTGGGCGACAACCGAACCGCCTCCCATGATGCCCGATACTGGCAGGATCCCTACGTTCGGGGGCGGGAGATCTCGGGGAAAGCGATCTTTCGGATCGGACCGCTGAAACGGTTCGGATTTCTTAAGTAAAATTTAATATTCAGCCTGTACAATAATTCGATGGACCTTTTCACATTCTTCACGGCACAATGAAGCTGCGAGGATTTTAGAAAGCCGGAGAGTCGATCGACATGGATCCATTGAAACGCCATGACGGCTGAATAATAACGGACAACTAAACATCTAGACGACTAGCCGACGAAATAGAATGAACCATTCAACGACATCATGAAAAGACAAATTATAACGACAAAATAAAACAACAAAATAAAAC
>CAYYVR010000024.1:14600-21144 GCA_964475185.1 uncultured Clostridium sp.
ACAAAATAAAACAACAAAATAAAACGATAAAAATCCATGCTGCCCTGTACCGGTCGGGATCGATCGGGAAGGCGCGGGACCAGGGGTCTCGCCAGCATGCCAAAAGAAAGGACTTCAACATGAACTTGCAGAAGAGAATCCATTCGTACCAGGAAGAAATGACCCGTGACCTCAAACGGCTCATCGCCCACAACTCCGTTGCCGGCGAGCCCAAACCAGGCGCACCCTGCGGGGCAGCGGTGGCAGGTGCTTTGGATGAAGCGCTGTCCATTGCATCCGAATTGGGGCTGACCGCTAAGAATGTGGACGGCTGGGTCGGTGAGGCCAGTCACGGCGAAGGCGATGATTATATCGCAGTGCTCGGTCACATGGACATTGTGCCGGCGGGCAATGACTGGACCCACGATCCCTTCGGTGGAGAGATCGCGGATGGGAAGTTGTACGGACGCGGGACCAACGATGACAAAGGTCCGGTCCTGGCGGCTCTTTACGCGCTGAAGGCACTGAGAGAAGAAGATGCAAAGCTGGGCGCACCGGTCCGGGTGATCATGGGGACCTGTGAGGAGACCGGCGGCCCGGACATCGAACACTACCTGAAAACCAATCCGCAGCCCAAAGCAGGATTCACTCCGGATGCTTCCTTCCCGGTGATCCATGCTGAAAAAGGGATCCTCCGGGTCGATATTTCAAAGAAAATCAAGACATCACAGATCTCCATTTTGGAACTGGCCGGCGGCAGCGCACCCAATATGGTGCCTGACAAAGCCAGTCTGATCTACTGCCTCGGAGAGGAGACCAATCGCATGGTCTTAAGAGGATTATCGGCCCACGGCTCGACGCCGGAACTGGGAAACAACGCCATCCTCAAACTGTTCAAGGAAATGAAGCAGCTGGACCGCCGGCTGGAGAAGGAACTGGATTTCCTCATCGATGCGTTTGCCGATGTCAACGGAGAGCATCTGGGGATCGGGCTTTTTGATGAACCGTCAGGGAAGCTGACCTGCAACCTGGGTTTGATGAGTTATCAGGATGAGATCCTGAAACTCACACTGGATCTGAGGATCCCTGTGACTTATACCAATAAAGATGTGGAGGGGTCGTTGAACCTGAAATTCGCAGCCAACGGCTGGCAAGTTTCTTTCGGGGAGTTCACACCGCCGCTGTATTATCCGGAGGATCTGCCCATGATCCAGTCCCTGATGAGCGTCTACCGTGATGTCACCGGTGATCTGGATGCAAAACCTGTCGCCATCGGCGGCGGGACTTATGCGAAAGCCATGGACCGCGTTGTGGCCTTCGGTCCGGGCCTGCCCGGGCGGGAAGAGGTGGATCACATCGCGGATGAATACATCCGGATCGATGATCTGATGACATGGACCCATATCTATGCCAGGGCCATTCTGGCCTTGTCCAATTTATAAGTATTAAACCCGACAGGGAGGATAAAATGAACGAAGACAATAAAAACAGAAAACCGGGGCGTCCGGAACCGCCAAAGCCAGACGCCAGAAACATCATTGTTCTGATCATACTGCTTGTCAGTATGGTTGCCATGTATTTCAATATGAGGAACCTGGGCGCGCCCAGATCCGTGGAATCCGGATATACCGACCTCTCCACTGCGCTATCTGAGGAGCGGGTCAAAGCCCTGGATTATGATACCGGGTCCCAGGAGATCGTCTACCAGCTGAAATCCGGTGATACCTTCTACCGGACAAAAATCTCCGATGAACTGGCTGCAGATATCGTCAAAGTGGCAGCCGAACAGAAAGTGCCCACAAAACTTGTGGCCAGCACCGATTTCCTGACGGTGTTCTTCAACGTCGTCCCGCTGCTTTTAATGGTCTTTTTCTTCTTCATGGTGATCCGGATGTTCTCCCGTTCCATGAGTACGAAGGGGGGAGGCATCATGGGCATGGGCAAGAACACCGCCAAGCTCTATGAACAGAATACCGGGGTCAGCTTCAAGGATGTGGCGGCCCAGGAAGAAGCCAAGGAGTCCCTAACCGAGATCGTTGACTTTCTGCACAACCCTCAGAAGTATGCCGCCATTGGAGCAAGACTGCCCAAGGGCGCGCTTCTGGTCGGCCCTCCAGGCACCGGAAAGACCTTGCTTGCCAAGGCCGTTGCCGGGGAAGCCAATGTTCCGTTTTTCTCCCAGTCCGGTTCAGCCTTCGTTGAAATGTTTGTCGGTATGGGTGCAGCCCGTGTCCGGGATATTTTCAAGGAAGCGGAAGCCAAAGCGCCCTGCATCATCTTCATCGATGAGATCGATGCCATCGGAAAAAGCCGTGAAAATGGCGGAATGCCCGGGGGCAATGATGAGCGCGAGCAGACCCTGAATCAGCTGCTGGCTGAAATGGACGGATTCGACTCCCAGAAGGGCGTGGTCATCCTGGCGGCCACCAACCGGCCCGAAGTACTGGACAAGGCGCTTCTGCGTCCCGGCCGCTTTGACCGCCGGATCATCGTGGATGCCCCGGACTTAAGAGGCCGGGAAGCCATTCTGCGCGTCCACTCCAAGGATGTGAAAATGGGGGATGATGTCCAGCTCATGGAGCTGGCCAAAGCCACCCCCGGTGCCGTCGGGGCTGATCTTGCCAACATCATCAATGAAGGCGCTCTGCGCGCAGTCAAAAACGGACGTCAGTTCGTCAAGCAGGAGGACCTGATGGAGGCCATTGAAGTGGTCATCGCCGGTCAGCAGAAGAAAGACCGGATCATGTCACCCAAGGAGAAACGGATCGTTTCCTTCCATGAGATCGGACACGCCCTGGTGGCGGCTCTGCAGAAAAATACGGATCCGGTGGTCAAGATCACCATCATCCCCCGCACCATGGGTTCTTTGGGATACACCATGCAGGTGCCCATGGAAGACAAGTATCTGATGAGCAAAGAAGAGATCCTTCAGGAGATCTCGATCCTCCTGGGTGGCCGTGCCGCCGAGGAAGTCGAATTTGGCAGCATCACCACCGGTGCGTCCAACGACATCGAACGGGCCACAGCCATGGCCCGGAAAATGGTTTCCATGTACGGCATGAGTGATGCCTTCGGCATGATGGGGCTGGAATCGGCCCGCAATATCTATCTGGATGGCCGGCCGGTCTCCAACGTGAGTCCGGAAACTCAGACCAAACTGGATCAGGAAGTGTCACGGATCATCAACGAATGCCATGACATCGCAAGAAAACTCCTGGAAGAGAACCGGGAGCTTCTGGTGGCGGCCTCTGAAAAGCTGCTGGAAAAAGAAACCCTCGTGGGCGCCGAGCTGGTGGAAATCATCCGGCAGTTCAAGGGCGATGACTTCATGAAGGACACAGAAGAGAGTGAGCCGCTCAATCCAGCCGGTGATGGGATCCGCACGGAGGAGCCCGACGCAGCCATTCCGGCTCCGGACGTGGAAACACCACACGACATTTAACAACACACTGCAGGGGAATAAGCCCCATCCGGGGAGGATAATATTTTGTCAAAAGCAAATTTGGAACTCGATCAGTCGAGGCCCGATGTCCAGGCTGAGATCCATCATCTGGAAGGTGTCATCGATCACCTGAACCAGACAGTCATGGATCTGGCCGGACAAAAGCAAAACATCACAGAATATCTGGTCGATTATCGGAAACAGATGATCGAGGAAAATAAATTCGATGAAGACAAACCGCTGGATGCCTTTGATCATGAGATGTTCGCCAGGGAGGAAAGCTATAAATCCGTCCTGCGGCGCATCAACGAAATGCAGGATCTCATCGACTCGCCCTACTTCGGAAAGATCAATTTTTCCGAAGGCGGGGAGGAAGAGGAGATCTACATCGGCAAGTACGGTTTCATCGATGAAAAAAAGTATGAGCCCATCATCATTGACTGGCGGGCACCCATTGCCACCCTGTTCTATCACGGCGGCCTGGGCCAGGCGACCTATCAGTCACCTGCGGGACAGAATAAAGCCGAGATCCTTTCACGCCGTCAGTTCATCATCAAGGCTTCCAGACTCGCGGGCATGTTTGATTCCGAGGTGGAAGTACGGGATGAGATCCTTCAGTATGTCCTGTCTTCCAATGCTGGAGAAAAGCTGAAGGACATCATCATGACCATTCAGCACGAGCAGGATGAGATCATCCGCCACCGGCCGGAGGGCATTGCCGTCGTCAACGGAGTCGCCGGATCCGGCAAAACCACCATTGCACTGCACCGGGTGGCCTGGCTGTTATACAACTACCGCAAAAAGCTCGAGGACAAAGTCCTCATTCTCGGTCCCAACAACATTTTCATGGAATACATCTCACAGGTGCTGCCCACTTTGGGTGAGACGTCAGTCCGACAGAATACCCTGATGGATTTTGTCAGTGATCTTTTGGATGAACCGAACCTGGATCTTTTGCCGCAGGAAGACTTCATCGAAGCCATCTCCACCGGGGATGAAGACCTATTCCGGGATGCGCAGTATAAGCGTTCAGCCGAGTACCTGGAACGCATGGATCAGCTGGTGATGAATCTGGAGAACACGCTGTATCAGGCGCGCGACCTGGAATTTCTGGGAGAGATGCTCATGAGCCGCGAGGAAATGCACAAAGCCATGAGCGAAGAGTTCGCCTACATGCCGCTGATGCCCCGGGCGCTGCGCATCAAGCGGATCGTCATCAACCGGATGCGCGATGTCCGCAATGCCAGACTTCGTGAGATCAATAAGAAGTACCGCGACCTTGAAAAACGGGTCCGTGCCGGAGAGGTCCTCAATGAGGACACCAGTCTGTCCCGGTGGGAAGAGATCCGCCGGCTGGTCCGTCAGGTCATGGAATTCCGGGAGAACATCACGTATCTGGGCAAGGGAAACATCGCACAGCTCTACATCGCCCAGAATACCATACGAATCCTGACCCATGAGGATCTGGTGCCCATGCTGTACCTGAAAAACCGGCTCCAGGGCGTCAAGCTGGACTATGATGTCCGCTATCTGGTCATCGACGAAGCCCAGGATCTGTCTTTAAACCACTTCAAAGTCCTCAAAGAGATCACACGCTGCGGCAATGCCACCATCGTAGGTGACTTGAACCAGCGGCTCATTCAGTGGGATGAAGCCGGGTTCCTGGAACTGGATCAGATCTATGACGATGTGACCACCTTCCAGCTGAACAAAAGTTACCGGTCAACGGATGAGATCGTAAAATATGCCGACAGTCACCTGGTAGGTGCGGCTTCTGAATCTCTGCGCAGCGGAGATCCGGTGGAAGTGGAACAGACAAAGGATCTTCAAAGTGCGGCAGCCCTGATCAAGGAACGTTACGAACAGATGAAAGAAGACGGCGTGGAATCCATCGCCATCATCACCAGAGACCTGGATACGGCCCAGGATCTGAACAATCTTTTAAAAAGTGAGATCTACTATAAATTCATCCGGACCCAGGACGGCGTCTATTCGTCCAATACGCTTCTGCTGTCGGCCTTTCTGGCCAAGGGCCTGGAGTTTGACGGTGTGATCATGGTGGATACCCACAAAGACCGATCCAGGCCGGATCTGGTCAAATACATCATGAGTACCCGTGCATTGCACCGGCTCCATGTCATCGAGACCCAGACGGCCATCGTTCAATAGCCAAAAAGATCACTGCCCATCGCTGAGGATGAGCAGTGATCTTTTTGGCTATTGATTGTTTTGGCACTGAATTATCTGGCACTGAATTATCTGGCTTTGAATTATTTGGCTCTGAATTTCTCTGAGGTCTCAGTTCATCTGGGGCAGGCCCATCAAGTCTTGCGACCTATGAGGGAGCCAGGGGTTTTTCCCGGACACGCAATGAGACCAGGGACAGGAACAGCTTGGATTCTGACAGCTGACCCAGATCCACAATGTAAGGAGTTCCCCAGGAGCTCACCGTGAGGGTGGCGGTCTCTTTTGAGATCTCCATGGCGGTGATGAGGACCCAGTGATTTTTGAAATCCCGCCGGTACGTGCTGCCAGGCAGATTGGGCCCCATGAGAAGGGCCACCGGATCGTCCGATTGCAGCGATACGGCAATAAAGCGGCGGAGGCGGTCCTGATTGTTCGGGGTGCTGCGAAACACCGTCATATGAATCGGATCCAGATGGAACCCATCCCGGCGAAAGAGACGCCGCGCCCCGAGGATAAACTGCCGGGGATGGACCACTGGGCCTTTGAGATAGCGTGTGGTGACATCCTGGAGGGCTTCCATGTCTTCCCGGGAGAGTGACATGCCATGGAACCAGGCAAAAAGATTCGTGAGCGCAACGGGTCCGCAGCCCGTCTGAAGCTGATGTTTTTTCTGGAACCACATCTGATTTCCGCCGTAACCGGCCTTTGAAACATCAAAGGGGCGGCTCAAATGGAAGTGCTGATCCATCATTGCATCCTCCCGTGACTCATGATCTTGTAGAACTCCAGATTCAGTTCCGGGATCAGATCGTGTTCCCGGACGATGCGCTGCACCTCAGTGAGGAGTATCTTCTCATCGACACCCGGCGTCAGCACCAGGTCTGCGATGAACCGGCTGCCATTGTCCCGCAGACGCATGTCGTGAAGGGAACGGAC
>CAYYVR010000025.1:0-11953 GCA_964475185.1 uncultured Clostridium sp.
ATGGCCGGGCCCCCTCAAATCCATCGAGCCGTGCGTTCCTTACGTGTTGCGGCTCTGGCAGATTGAAGGAGAACCTGGCTGGTCCGCCGATTAATTCATGGTAGGTTCACATAACACCGGTACATTGACTTCAGGGAAGAATACATGAAAGAAAAGGTGAATCGAATGAAAAAGAAAACAATGATCAGCTTGCTGCTGGTCTCCTCCATTGCCCTTGGGACCACTGGCTGCGGCATGGTATCCGGCCGGTCCCGGACCGTCCCGGCGACGCAGACGGCAACCGTTCAACAGGGAGATCTTGTCCGCACTGTCCTGGCCTCAGGCCTGGTGGAGAGCGCCGATCCGGCAAAGGTCTATGCGCCGGGAACCAATTACGCCGTAGCCGAGATCAGCGTGAAGGTCGGCGAAGCGGTCAAAAAGGGCGATGTGCTGGGAGTTCTTGATACCACTGCCCTGGCCCTGGAGATCAGTCAGACCAAACTGAATCTGAAGAATGCCGAAGCGGCTCTGGAGACGGAAATCCAGACCCTTGAGTACAACCGGACCAGTGCCGCCAACAACCTGGAATCTGCACGGTTGGATCGCAACGAGAAAAAAGATGCCTACGAGGCAGTCCGTGAATCCCACGATGAGGGCAAGGTCAGTGACGATGCCCTGGACCAGGCAAAGCATGCCAGGGACAAAGCGCAGCTGGCCTATGACAATGCAAAGGCGAACCTGGCGCTGATGGAAAGCAAAACCACTCAGGTCGCAGAGAATAATATCGAGATCCAGAAAGCCACGCTGGAGAAGCAAACCCAGCTTCTAAATGATTCGACCATCACCTCGCCCCGGGACGGGATCGTCACGGCGGTCAATGCGAAACTGGGCGGTCCCGCGAACGGATTGCTGTTTGTCATTGAAGATCCATCGGATCTCATCGTAGCCACAGCCATCGGCGAATACGACATCCATTCCGTGAAAACCGGTCAGACCGTTCAGGTGAGAGCCGACGGGACCGGGAACAAGATTTATCCGGGCACCATTGCAGCCATTGCCCCCACCGCGCTGAAAAATGCAGAAGGGGATGCAGCGTCTTCAGCCAACGTTCAGTTTGAAACGGTGATCGCACTCTCAGAGCCCGATGATTCGATCCGGATCGGCATGAATGTCCAGCTGACCATCGAACTGGAGGAGAGCCAGGCTGCTTTCTACATCCCCTATGATGCATTGGGCACGGAAGCCGACGGCAGTCACTTCATCGAGCTGGTCGATGCCGGAGAGGCCGGCAGCGATGCGGTCGTCCGGAAACTTCAGGTCGAAAAGGGGCTGGAAACAGATCTGTATACAGAGATCCGGTCCCCGGAACTGGCGGAAGGGATGACAGTGCAGCTGAACGCGTCACAGGTCACGGAATGAACCGGCAGGAGGAGATGAAGTGTTTGAAATAAAAAATCTGTCGAAAAAATATTTTATCGGCACACCCAATGAACTGCTGGTTTTAGATGACATCAACCTGAAAATCGAAGACGGTGAATTCGTCGCCCTGGTCGGGCAGTCGGGTTCGGGAAAATCGACCTTCATGAATATCGTCGGCGCGCTGGACCATCCCACCGCCGGTACCTATGCCATTGACGGCGTCCCGGTCCAAAGCATGGATGAAAATGAACTTTCCGTGATCCGAAATCAGAAGGTCGGCTTTGTGTTTCAGACCTTCAATCTGATGGGCCGGACCAATGCCCTGAAAAATGTGGAACTGCCGATGCTCTATGCCGGGGTCAGTGCCAGAGAGCGGACCCGGCGGGCAGAAGAACTGCTGGAGCTGGTGGATATGAAAGACCGGATGAAACACATGCCCAATGAGCTGTCAGGGGGGCAGAAACAGCGTGTTGCCATCGCCCGCGCACTGGCCAACGATCCCTCCATCATTCTCGCAGATGAGCCCACCGGGGCGCTGGATTCCAAAACCGGAGACAAAGTCATCAGGATTTTCAGCAAAGTCCATCGCGAAAAGAAAAAGACCATCCTCCTGATCACCCATTCCATGGAGGTTGCCCACATGGCGCAGCGGATCATCACCATCAAAGACGGCAGGATCATCAGTGACGTCAGGAACATCCCCCGTGAACCGGCGGGCAGCGAGGGGGAGAACCGCGGAGAGAATGGGGCGGAGCAAAGGAACGGGAACCGAGGTGAGCAAAGTGCTGTATAAAGAAAATCTGATCCTGGCGCTGGAGAGTCTGCGGTCCAATAAGATGCGCTCCTTTCTCACGATGCTCGGGATCATCATCGGCATTGCCTCCGTCATCGGCATCATTACCGTGGGCAACGCACTGTCCTCCTCCATTTCATCGGACCTGTCCACCATGGGCACCCATAATTTCAAAGTTCTGGTCCGGGAAAAAGACAACGGCACGGCCACGGTGAATCAGCCGAGTCCCCGAAGTGCCATGGAAAGCGGGTCTGCCTCCGCCGGTTCCGAGGACAGGGACCGCATGACTGAATCCATGATCACGGCCTACGAGGCATCTTTCCAGGATCAGATCCAGGCCATCGGACTGAGTGAATCCGGAGAAGCCGGTCAGGTAAGGGATGGCCGGCTGTATGCCAATGTAGCCGTATCCGGCGTCAATCCCGGCTATATGCCCGTGAACAATGTGGAGCTGATCCGGGGACGGTTCATCAATGAAAATGATATGGCCGGCCAGAAGAACGTAGCGGTGATCTCCGATCAGTCGGCGGAAAACATCTTCGGGCCCGGTGCCGATGCCCTTGGAAAAGAGATCAGGTTCTATGATGCCGAAGGCATCGAAGCCTATATCGTGGTGGGGGTTTACGCCCACAGTGAATCCAGCCTCTTTGCCGCAACCTCCGGCGCATCGGAACAGGATGTCCAGACCACCATGTACGTCCCGGTATCACGGATCAAAGCAGATGCTGCCATGAAAAACTATGCCAGCATCACGGTGATGAGCGATGCCGATGTCGATGCGCAGGAATTTCAGCGCAATACGGAAAATTTCTTTGCCAGGTACTACGCGAAAAACCCCGAATATGAGATCAGCGTGGTCAGCATGTCCAGCACCATTGCCACCGCCACATCCATGCTCTCCACCATTTCCATCGCCATTTCCGTCATTGCCGCCATCTCATTGCTGGTGGGCGGGATCGGCGTCATGAATATCATGCTGGTCTCTGTCACGGAACGCACCCGGGAGATCGGCACCAGGAAAGCGCTGGGAGCTAAGAATTTCCACATCCGCATGCAGTTCATCACCGAAGCGATGATCCTTTCCCTGGTGGGCGGCATCATCGGGCTGATGCTGGGGCTGGTCTTTGGGGTCGTCGGAAGTTCACTGATCGGGGTCCCTGCGGCCTTCTCTCTGCCTACCATCCTCTTTACCATTGCATTCTCCATGGTGATCGGCGTTTTCTTCGGATTGTACCCGGCCAATAAAGCGGCGCAGCTCAATCCCATCGACGCCCTGAGATATGAATAGACAGCAGGGATGAAAGTCAGCCCTGCAGCGGCAGATATCAAAAAAAACACCTTCGCACCGGGCATCATCATTTCCCGGGACGAAGGTTTTTTTCAGCTCCTGGTGACGGATCGGGTGGATCGGTTTGAGCGTATCAGGGTTTGAGCGCATCAGGATTTGGCTGGCCCTGGATCTCTTCAGATCCGGGGGCGGTTGCCGGCTCATCCGGCCGGTGGGGGAGACCGTCATTCAGGCCGTAAATTTCCTTCGTGACGGATCGAAAGACTTCCAGGGCATCGTGGATCTTGTCATAGAGAAGATCTTTTTTGCGCTCATATTCCTCATGCCCCTCCGGGGTCAGCGTATAGATCTTCTGCAGGCGGCCCTCTTCCGATACGACCCCCTCAACGTAGCCCTGTTTTTCCATTTTCTTTAACAGCGGGTAGATCCCGCCGGTGGAGGGAGACCAGTGTCCATCGGTATGGCTGGCGATCTGATTGGCGATGTCGTTGCCGTTGGCAGGGCCAAGGGTCAGGATGTAGAAGACATACAGGGGAAGGATCCCCTTTGTGAAGACCTGGCCCACTGCAGCTTTTTCAGCTTTGACCTTTTTGAGCAGCGTCAGTTTGCGTTTGTATTCTTCGTGGATCTCCTTTTCCAATTCCTTATAGGACTTGTCCATCTAAAGCTCCTCGACGATCACTCCGATGAGACCCTTGCCGGTATGGACGCTGAGCGAAGGGGTGATCTGATCGGTGTAGGAGTCCTTCACCTGGGGAAGTTTCCGGATCTGTCCCAGGACTTCTTCGCCTTCCACCGGTGTGCCGCCATGCATGATGTAGACATTGCAAGGGCCCTTGGCCAGATGCTCTTTCTCCAGGATGCCGATCATCTTCAGGATGGCCTGTTTCTTTCCGCGGGCCTTGTCCACGGAATGATAGATCCCCTCATCATTGACATGGATGATGGGCTTGAGGTTCAGCAGCTGGCCGATGGTCCCGGCCACTTTTCCGATCCGGCCGCCCTTGATGAGATATTCCAGTGTGTCGAGAACGAAATAGACCTCGATGTGGGAGCGCTTGAGCAGGACTGCGCTGTGGATCTCCTCAAAGGAAGCGCCTTCCTCTGTCATTTTCTGCGCCACCTGGACCATGATGCCTTCCCCGCGGGACAGCGTTTTGGAGTCGATGACCTCGATGGTCAGGTCCTCTTTATAATCCTCGGCGAAATTGACAAAGGCATTGTAGGTTCCCGACAGACCGGAGGAGATGAAGATGGCGATGACGTGGGTAAAGCCATTGTCTTTGAAGTAGCTCAGGGCATTTTCCATGTCGCTGCCATCGGGCAGGCTGGTTTTCGGATATTCCGTATCCATGCGCCGGTAAGTCTCTTCGGCTGAGATCGTGACGCCGTCCTTGTACTCACCATCGGTGAAATTGATTTTCAAAGGCAGTACTTTCACAAGATTCGGGTCGTACTGGTGTGCTCTCAGATCAGAAGCACTGTCGGTGATGATTCCTATTTTTTCCATAGTAATTCTCCAATCGTATTTTATCGGCGTCAGGTATCAGTAGTGATAATAGACAATACAGTATATGTTTACTTATATGCTAATAATAGCCAAGGATCGTTTCATAGTAAAGGAAATTTTATGCAAACATTTGTGCTCATCTGTCAATATTTTCAGACCCTTTCTGAAAGGATAGCAGTCAGGGAGCGGCGAAACCGGAATTCCAGTATAGTTTGGACAACTGTATGTTGGCAGGGGCGGATCAATCCAAGTATACTTATAGGGTATAAACGATTTATTTACCAAGATAAGTGAGGTGTCATATGAAATTCAGCATAGGAACCAGAGGCGATGTCCGCATCGTTCCGGTGACCAAAGATCAGGTGCCCCAGGGACTGGAAGCGCTGAGCGCGTTTCTCAGAGAAAAAGAACTTTTCACCGGCGCCAAAGGTGAAGTGTATCTCGATCTGGGCCTCAACGGCAGCAATGCCGTTCTGGTGGGACTGGGCGAAGAGGGCAAATTAAGCGAGGACGTTTACCGTCACGTCTTTTTCAAGGCCGGCAAAGAGCTGGCCAAAGCAAAGGTGAAGCACGTCACAATCGATCTGCCCAAGCATCCTGAGCTCTGCTACCGCAAGGCCGCCATGGGCGCGGCGGAGGGGCTGTATCAGTCCGCCTACGCCTTCGACAAATATCTGACCTCCGATAAAAAGAAGACGGCACTGGAAGAAGTCGGCTTCAAGATCCTGCCCGGCAAGGAAGATAAAATCACCCCGGCGCTGGCGGAGATCTCCCATGTCATTGCAGGGCTCACGCTGGCCAGAGATCTGGTCAATGAACCGGCAGAGGCCATTTATCCGGAAACCCTGGCCAAAGCGGCTCAGGATGCGCTGACCCCGCTGGGGGTCGAGGTCGAAGTCAAGGGGCTGGAAGAGATCAAAGCCCTGGGCATGACCGCTTTCCTGTCTGTTGCCAGAGGGTCCGCCAGAGAACCGAAACTCATCATCATGCGCTATAAAGGCGCTGACGCATCCGATGAGACCATCGGTCTGGTCGGCAAAGGCCTGACCTATGATTCCGGCGGGTACGCCATCAAACCCGCTGCCAGCATGGCCGCCATGCACACGGATATGGGGGGAGCCGGCTCGGTCATCGGTGCCATGGCTGCCATTGCCGGCAATAAGATCCACCGCAACGTTACCGCCGTCGTGGCTGCCTGTGAAAACATGATTTCCGGCGAAGCCTATAAAAATGGCGATATCATCACCTCGATGTCCGGAAAGACCATCGAGATCGGCAACACGGACGCAGAAGGCAGAGTCACCCTGGCTGATTCCATCTACTACACGGCCACCCGGGAAAATGTCTCGGAGATCATCGATGTCGCGACCCTCACCGGCGCCGTCATCGTTGCCCTGGGATCCCATTATACGGGAGCAGTCACCAATGATCAGGCCATGATGGACAATCTCCTGAAGGCTGCCCGGATGAGCGGAGAAAAGCTCTGGCAGCTCCCGGCCGATGATGACTACCGTGAAATGGTCAAGGGCAAGCGGGCCGATCTGGTCAATTCCGTCAAGGGCGGAGCCGGCTCCATCACCGCCGGCATGTTCCTGGAGAACTTTACGGAAGGCAAAAAGTGGGTCCACATGGACATCGCCGGGACAGCAGCCCTGGATTCACCTAAGGGCTACCGCGCCGCCGGAGCCACCGGAGCACCGGTCAAAACCCTCTATTTCTACTTGAAGGGCGAGAACGAAGATACCCGATGCTGCTGATCTGCTGAAGAGCAGCCCGCTGAAGGCGTCTGACTGCACCTGCCAGAACCCAGCCGCCGCGGACAGACCATTGCAGACACACAGAAAAAAACCGGACAGAAAAGAACCGGACAGAAAAGAACCGGACAGAAAATAAAAAATATCAACAAAGCAAAGTCCAGCCTGAGAGGATCGCCCTCACAGGCTGGACTTTGCGCCGGGTTCTGATCCGGCAATTCTAACGGCCGGATTTCAGGGCCGCCAGCTTTTCGTCCTCTTTGACGATGTCGCGATAATGATTCGTAACGACTTTGATGGTCGTGGAAAGGGCCTGGATCACCATCTGACGGTCGCTGAATTCTTCGTATAACCTGACATCCATGACACCGCGGAGCATGAAGGTCAGAACGATGTCCATTTCCATGGTGAATTCGATGTGGGGGTTTTCCTCCATGATCTTGCGCTTGAGGGCGGTGATCATGTTCCTCTGAAGCGAAGCGGTGCGTTCATTTTCGTACAAGATCCCGATCAGCCTGTGATTTTCAGACAGGGCAATGGTGAATCGCTGAAAAAACACCTCGACCCGGCGGAAAAATGAATCTGCTTTGCCGATCTCCCGCATCCCGTCGGCAATGACTTCATCCTCCAGCTGAGAGACCAGATCCTCCAGGTCATGATAGTGCAGATAAAAAGTGGCTTTGTTGATCATGGCCAATTCCGACAGTTCCCTGATGGTGATTTTTTTGACTTTTTTCTTTTCCGCCAGGGTGATGAACGCCTCGCGGATATTTTTCTGAGTCCGTTTTACTCTGAGATCCATAAAATCATTGCCTCCCATTCGATAAATCAATTTAACCACGAATTTCGATTTATGTCTATTAATAGACGTTTTTCCCAATTTGGTCATGGAAATGATGCGGGGCAGACCCTATAATAAGGAATATATTGTTTATTTGGTGAATGACGCAGGATCCCTTTGGGACCCGGAGTGATAGATGAGGAGCAGAGTATGTTTAAGATCATTACGGATTCAGGCGCTGATTTCAGAGCGACCCGGGCCAGGGAAATGGGGCTGGAGGTGGCACATTTAAAAATCACCTTTCCCGATGAAGTCATCATCCAGCATGAAGAAGTGGATGTGACGCATTTCTTTGAAAAACTGGCAGTATGTGAGGAGCTGCCGGTGACGAGCCAGCCTTCCCCCCAGGATTTCCTGGAGCTGTATGAAAAATATCCGGGAGAGCCCATTCTGGTGCTGGCGCTGTCAGGCGGTCTTTCCGGCACCGTGAATTCGGCTGAACTGGCCAGAAAAATGCTGGAAGACCCCGAGCGCGTCACGATCATCGATACAAAGCAGGCGACGCTGAGCCAGAATGTTATTGTGGCCCAGGCCGTCCGCAGACGCAACGAAGGGGCCGGCATCGAAGAGACGGCAGCGGAAATCCGGGATCTGACCGACCGGACCACCATCATCGGTCTCATCGATACCCTGAAATATCTGAAAAAAGGCGGCCGCATCCCGAAAAGCCTTGCTGCTATCGGCTCCGTGCTCAACATCAAGCCCCTGGTCGAATTAAAAGACGGGGTCCTGGTGACAGCGGGGAAGGCCAGAGGTCACAAGGCCGGTCTGAAAATGCTCTTCGATCACGTGGGAACCTTCGGCATCGATCCGGATTACAAAGTCTTCCTGGGATACACCGGCGAGCGCCGGGACATTGAAGAGGTGGTCCTGAAGTTCAAGCTGGATTACCCCGGGGTCGAATACGAAGTCTGCCGCATCGGCGGGATCATCGGTACCCACATCGGAGCCGGCAGTGTGGGCGTCGGTTTTGTGAAAAAGAAAAACTGATCCCTCCGTCTGACCGTAAAGGATGCAGGGAGGCCGGGCAGGAAGAGGATCCGACCGGCGATTTGAACTGGATCATAAAAAGCAATGCGTCCGTCTGTTCCATGGTGAACAGACGGACGCATTGCTTTTTTGACGATCCGCAGCCTCAGGGCCAAAAACAGAACCTCTTCATGACGAATTAACGGTATGGACCGATGCAGTACTGATGATCCGCCAGTACGCCTGATGGATGAGATCGGCCATGGGATCCAATGGATTTCGTCCCAGCAGGCGAACAGTTTCCCGGGAGAAATTGGAGGTGGCGTTCACATCGATGACATAGGGCCCCTGGTCAGACAGGATCACATCCACACCGCCCATTCGGACATCCAGGATCCTTGTGGTCGTCAGGACCAGTTCCTTCAGATCCCGATCGATGACCGGGACTTCCTCGATCTGAGACCCCCGATGGAGTCCGGAGATCCCGGATCCATCCATGGTCCGGCGCAGGACCGAAAAGATCCGGTCATCGATGACTTCCACCCGGAGCGTATAGGGGGCGGCCGGGCGGATATACTCCTGGAAGAGAAATGTCACCGGCGGCAGTGACGAACAGATGGATCGAAGCGCATCTTCATGCCAGGCGATCTCGGTGAAGGCGACGCGGCCTCCCCGGTCCGGTTTGATGATACAGGGGTAGCGAATGGAAGCGGGGTCAAACTTCTGACTGGTACAGTAAATTTTCGGGGAGGGGATCCCATGGGCGGACAAGTCCCGGCAGACCAGGGTCTTGCTGAAATCATAGGTCATGGCCGTATAGGAATTGATCTGGGGGATGCCCCGGCGGTGAAGGGACGCCATCAGGTCCAGCCCGGAAAAATAAGCGGCCTGATTTCCCCGGAAATAAGCGCTGGGATAGAGGCGGTTGACGATGAGGCGAACGCCTTCCATGGTCCGGTCATCCGCCGTCATGGTTTCAAAATTGACATCACGGATTGCCAGTCCCCGGGCGCGCAGCGCATCACGCAGATAGAGATTGCACCATTCGCAGGACTCGTATACGATCGCGATACTCATCAAACATCATCTCCCTGATGGAGCGAACAAGCGAAGAGACCATCACCTGAAGAGGGGGTTCTTTTTGCAACTCCATCATAGCAACCCAGAATCGGTATTTCATCACTGTTTTGTAAATTTTTAAGGGTTGCCAGACGCAATTCATGGACTGGAAAGTCATGGACCCGAAATCATGGATTCGAAAGTCATGGCCAGAGGAAACGGCCCCCCTTGTGCGGTCTGCGGGACCGTTGAAGGGGGGCCGTGAAAAAGGGCTGCGTGTGCCGGTGGGATCGGTTAAAAGTCGCAGTTGCCGACGGTGCGGGGGAAGGGGATGACATCACGGATGTTGGACATGCCGGTGACGTACATGATCAGGCGTTCAAAGCCCAGGCCGTAGCCGGCATGCTTGGCACAGCCGTACTTGCGAAGGTCCATGTACCACCAGTAATCCTCAGGCTCCAGGCCCAGCTCTCTGATGCGGTCCATGAGCACGTCGTAGCGTTCCTCACGCTGGGATCCGCCGATGATCTCGCCGACACCCGGGACCAGACAGTCCATGGCGGCGACGGTTTTGCCGTCTTCGTTCTGGCGCATGTAGAAGGCCTTGATGCCTTTGGGATAGTTGGTGACAAAGATCGGTCCTTTGAAAATTTCCTCAGTGAGGTACCGTTCATGTTCCGTCTGGAGATCCATGCCCCATTTGACCGGGAATTCAAATTCCTTGCCGGATTTGATCAAAAGATCCACGGCTTCAGTGTAAGTCACTTCGCGGAAGGCCGAATTCACCAGTGCGTTGAGCCGCTCCAGGAGACCCTTGTCGACAAACTGGTTGAAGAACGCCATTTCCTCGGGCGCGTTTTCCAGCAGATAGCTGATGACATACTTCAGCATGTCCTCGGCCAGGGCCATGTTGTCCTGGAGGTCCGCAAAGGCGATCTCGGGCTCGATCATCCAGAATTCCGCGGCATGGCGGCTGGTGTTGGAGTTTTCAGCCCGGAAGGTGGGGCCGAAGGTGTAGATGTTGCGGAAGGCCAGGGCATAGGCTTCACCCTGGAGCTGTCCGGAAACGGTCAGGTTGGTCTCCTTGCCGAAGAAGTCTTCGCTGACATCCGGTGATCCGTCTTCGGTTTTGGGCACATCCTTCAGATCCAGCGTAGTGACCCGGAACATTTCACCGGCCCCTTCCGCATCGGAGCCGGAGATGATGGGGGTGTGCACATAGACGAAGTCGCGTTCATTGAAGAATTTGTGCAGGGCAAAGGCTGCCATGGAGCGGATCCGGAACAGAGCACTGAACGTATTGCCGCGGGGGCGCAGATGCGCGATGGTCCGGAGATACTCAAAGGAATGCCGCTTTTTCTGAAGGGGGTAATCGGAATTGGACGGTCCCTCCAGGGTGATGGAGCTGGCCTTCAGTTCAAAGGGCTGTTTGGAATCCGGCGTCAGCACCAGCGTCCCCTCAACGGAAATGGCCGTTGCGATGGCGTAGTGGGACACTTCCTCGAAATTGGCCAGATCATTTTCGAAGACGATCTGCAGATTTCTGAAGAAAGTCCCGTCATTGAGTTCGATGAACCCGAAGTTTTTGGAGACGCGCATGGTCCGGATCCAGCCTGATACCTGGATCTTCTGGCCGCCGAAAGCGTCCGTTGACCGGTAAAGTTCTTTGATGGTGTTCATAATATACCTCCTGTTGCACTCGACCCCGGATGCGGGATCGATGTGAAATTAATATTGATAAAAATCCATTGAAAATGATCGATTTGAAACGGATCCGCTGAAAACTGAAGCATTGATCTCTATCGGGATCAGCCCGCGGATCAGCCTGATGATGGGGTAAATAAAAAAGCCCCGTCCGGCAAAGGGACGAAGCATATCGTGGTACCACCCAATTGAAATGACAGAGTCATTCCACTCGATTTCGTAACGTGAAGGACGTCCATGCCTACTCCTGGTTCAGCATGGCTGCTCCCGGCTGTTCTTTCCATGATCCTGACCTGCCGGCATTTCACCGCCGCCGGCTCTCTTTCAGGCAGATTTTCATGTACTCGGTCCGTTCTCTGCATTGATATTAAATACTCACCTAATAATACACGAGCTGTTTCATATCTTCAAGGGGGACCGATCCTTAAAATTCCTGATCCTTAAAATCCCTGAGTACCATATAAAAAAGGGGTGATTTTTCCTGATCGGCGATCCCATCAGGCGATCCGCCTGAGAAACCCGGCAGAGCTTCTAACGCTCCCAGGGGAATTGAGCGGGATCGATCCGCTGAGTCAGTCATGTTTTAATCTCAATTTCTCTTTTATTTGAATGGAAATCTCGTTATTTTAAAGGGAAT
>CAYYVR010000025.1:12053-21047 GCA_964475185.1 uncultured Clostridium sp.
ATTAAAAGGTTCAGTAGAGGATGCGACGCTGAGGCCTGATAATTTGCAATCTCACAGTTTCAAGTTGAAAACGTTGACACCGAAAATTCCGCCCCCTATACTTAAATCAATCCGGATTTAGGAATTGTTGTTATATATGAAGAAAACTGCTGAAATCATCACTGATTCTATTTTTTTTTACCGTTTTAATCTGAAATGAGGTGTTTATTTTGCAAACTACAGTCATGATCATCGTTGTGATTTACATGCTCGGCATGCTGGGGATCGGGTACTGGTCCTCGAAACGGATCTCCAATTCCACCGACTTCATGGTCGCAGGCCGGAGCATGGGTCCGATCCTGATGGCAGGAACACTGGCAGCCACCGAGATCGGCGGCGGAAGCTCCCTGGGTGTCGTCGAAAAAGCCAGTAATCTGGGCAGCTCCCAGTGGGGGCTCAGTGCCGCGTGGTACGTATTGGCCATGGGGATCGCATTTATTATTCTGATGTTTCTCGCTCCGAAATTCCGGGCCAGTGAAGTGCGGACTGTCCCCGAATATTTCCGGCGCCGCTACGGCAAGACTGCCGGTCTGTTCACTTCCATCACCATGATCCTGCCCCTCATCGGACTCACGGCGGGTCAGTTCATGGCTTCCGCCACGATCCTGTCTGTCATGATGAATCTGGAGTGGCGGACTTCCCTGATCGCAGTGGCCATCATCGTCACGATCTATGCCGTCATGGGCGGCATGTGGAGTGTTGCCATCACAGACTTTGTCCAGGTCGGGCTCATCGTCGTCGGGATGCTCATTGCAGTTCCCTTTGCCCTGAATTATGCAGGCGGCTGGTCCACTGTTGTTGATAACGTACCGCCGGAGACCTGGGACCTTTTCTCCGGTATCGGCGGCTGGAAAGCCATCGTCGCCCTGATCATCATGTACGTTTCCACCTTCACGGTGGGACAGGAGGCCGTTTCCAGATACTATTCCGCCCGAGACGGCAAAGCCGCCAAACAGGGATCGATCCTGGCAGCAGGCGTAAATGGCATCTACGCATTCATCCCCACCATCCTTGGAATCATCATGCTGGCCATGGTCAACATGGGCAAGGTGACTTCAGATCAGGTCCTCGAACAGGGGGCCAGATATTCACTCCCCGTTCTGGCCACGCTGACCATGCCGGCCATCATTGTCGGGTTCCTGTTTGCAGGGATCATTTCAGCCACCATGTCCAGTGCTGATTCAGACATGCTGGGCGCCGGATCCATCTTCAGCAATGACATCTACAAACAGTATTTTAAACCCCACGCAGATGACAATGAAGTCATGATGGTCACCAGAATCGTGATGATCCTCGTGGGCGTCTTCAGTCTCATCGTTGCCCTCATGGCCACCAGCATCATCGATTTGCTCATGTTCTCTTTCACCCTGCGGGCAGCCGGTGCATTCTTTCCCTACGTGTTCGGCCATTACTGGAAGAAAGCGTCCGCCGCCGGCACCATCGCCTCCCTCATCGTCGGTTCAGTGGTTTCCCTGATCTTTGAACGGAAAATGATCCCGGACCTGACGCTTTTCGGCTGGGAACAGCAGCCAGTCATCCCCGGATTGGTATCCGCACTGATCGTCTTCGTCCTGTTCTCGCTCCTGATGCCGCCTAAAAACCAGACGGTGGACCTGAGCATTGATGAAACAGCATAACCTGATCCAGTCCAGGCAAAAATGTTTAGTCTGACTATGAATAAAGCCGCCGGCCTTTTCCCGATGGAACGCCATCGGCGAAAGGCCGGTTTCAGTTAATAAAATTAATGTTGGCAGAACCACCCCTGGCAAGACCACCCCTGACAAAACCACCCTGATAAAGCCAGCCCCGGCAAAATTTAAGTTCACCGTTGAATGATAGTAAGGAAAGTCGGGTTGGTGTAAAATGGTCAGAGGAACGCGCTGTACATTCAAGTGGAATTATGTAATGGTAGGAAGAGTTATTTGTATTTACGCCGAAGGGTTCATCGGAAGCGGAGGCTTTGGAGCGATGTTCCCCCGGGTCGGTAAAATACGGTACTGTCCCAACAGCAAGTGGGGAATGGGGGAATCAATATGACAAATATATCGGAAATACTGGAAGTGCTGCCGCTGGGCATCCACATCATCGATCCGCAGGGGATCACCATTTACTACAACCAGAGCTGCCGGGCCATTGACGGGATCTCCGGGGAGGTGACGGTGGTGGGGACCCCCGTCAAGCGGATGGTGGATGAGGGGATCCTGTCACGATCCATCGGACTGGATGTACTGGAATCGGGGGTTTTCAGGGAGACCATCCAGCTGGTCAGCAAAAAGCAGGTTTACAGTCAGGGCACGCCGCTGTTTGATGAAGTCGGACAGCTCAGGATGGTCGTTGTGACCTGCATGGATGTTCCCTATCTCATGAAAATGGACGACAAGCTCAATGAGCTGAAACAGTACAATGAGAAACTGCTCCGTCAGCTGAAGGAAGTGTCTCAGACCAATGAGCTCAACTGCTCCAGCAAAGCCATGGAGCTGGTCAAGAAAATGGCGGATAAAGGGGCGCAGTTTGACAGCAACGTTCTGATCACAGGAGAATCCGGGGTGGGCAAGGGCGTTTTGTTCAAATATATCCACGCCCACTCCAGCCGTTCGGCGAAGCCCATGGTCACACTGAACTGCGCGGCCATCCCGGACTCACTGTTCGAATCTGAATTATTCGGCTATGAAGCCGGGTCCTTTACCGGTGCCAGTGTCCACGGCAAAAAAGGCCTGCTGGACATGGCCGGCAACGGTACATTGTTTCTCGATGAAGTCGGGGACTTGTCGCTGCCCAATCAGGCAAAACTTCTCCGGGTCCTCCAGGATCGGGAATATATGGCGGTGGGGGGGCTGAAAACAAAGTCCACCGATGTCCGGATCATTGCGGCAACCAACAATCAGCTGGATTACATGGTGAAAGAGGGAACCTTCCGGGAAGATCTGTTTTACCGGCTGAACGTGTTTCCCATCCATATCCCGCCCCTGCGGGAGCGCAGAGAAGATATCCTGTCACTGGCAAAGTTTTTCCTGGATAAAAAAAATCTGACCTACGGGATGGCGAAAGTCATGACCGGTGAAGTGTACCGGACCCTCTTTGACCGGGACTGGCCGGGCAATGCCAGGGAACTGGAGAACTTTGTGGAGCGGCTGCTTCTGACCAGTGATTCCGACATCATCACCATCCGGGACCTCAAAGCGCTGGATCCCTTCGGCCGCGATGACGCAGCCCCGGAGGACACGGACAGCGCAGCGAGACCGACTTCATACCACGAAATGGTGGACCGGTTTGAAGTGGAAACGCTGAAAGGGCTGCTCCAGGTATGCGGTTCGGTACGATCTGTCAGTGAAACCTACCACATCAATGAGAGTACGCTGAGAAAAAAGATCAGACGGCTGGGCATTGAATTTTAAAAAGCTTCGAAAAAATCGGAATAAATTCCTGTTTTCCGGAAATAATTCCGATCCCATTGACGGCCTCCTGCAGAGGTCGTCTTTCAATGAGGATCGTTTCTTTGGATTAGTTTTCCAGCCGTGGAATAAAGGGGCTTTATTTCGTTTTTGTTCAGTTTTCAGAGTTGGCACGCAGATTGCTTATTAATCAGGTGAATTAAACTTTGGAGGTTCTCAATGATGGAAACGAAAGATTTGAACAAGAAACCTGCGACTGCTTTTGCCTCACCCAGATTCTGCAATGTCGGTAACTTTATGAGAATGCAGCGCTTTGATACGGCTGAAGGGCTGGATTTTGCCATCTACGGCATTCCCTTTGATACGGCTTCATCCTATCGGGGCGGCGCCCGGTTCGGCCCCCAGGGGATCCGCAACATTTCAGTTATGATGAAAACCAACAATCCGGTCCATGAAGTCAACATCCTTGATTATCTCAAGGGCGCCGATCTCGGTGATGTCAATGTCGTGCCCGGTTATATCCACCCCACCTACGACCGGATCCAGGAATTTGTTTCTGAGATCATTGAGTATGACTGCATTCCCATCGCCCTGGGCGGAGACCATTCCGTCACGTTGGGTGAGCTGCGCGCCATCGCGAAGAAGCATGGTCCGGTCAGTCTGGTCCATTTTGATTCCCACGCTGACATCAACGATGAAGTCTTCGGCGAAAAATACAATCACGGAACACCGTTCCGCCGGGCCATTGAAGAAGGGCTCATCGACCCGCATCGCTCCATTCAGATCGGAATGAGAGGGTCCCTCTATGATGCCGGAGAATTCAAGCTGGCAGCCAGCCTGGGCCTGACACTGATCCCGACCCATGAAGTCCGGGAACTGGGCATTCCTGCCGTCATCGAGCGGATCAAAGAAAAAGTCGGCGACAACAAAGTCTTCCTGACCTTTGACATCGACTTTGTGGATCCGGCATATGCACCGGCCACCGGAACACCCGAAGTCGGAGGCTACACCTCCTATGAAGCCATCAGCTTCATTCGCGGGATCTCTGATCTGAACTACGTTGGGTTTGATATCGTTGAAGTGGCACCGGTCTATGACAGCGCGGAGATCACATCGCTGCTGGCTGCAAACCTGGTATTTGAATTCATCTCCGGCCTTGCGCTGCAGAGAAAAAATAAACTGAATCGTGGTGAGTAAGGTGGATAAAAGTATATACGCTGAGCAGAACGTGCCTGTCAAAAGGCCCGTTCTCTCCAAAAAGGAAATCAAAGAGCAGCATCTGGATCTGAACGATCTGGCAGTCATCGATTCCTTTGAGCTGTCCAAGGCCAATTATTCATCGGGCATGCTCAAGGGGCTGTTTTTCACAGCCATCGCCATTCTGATTTTCTTCATCCCGGTGACCTATGAGGGGAAAACGGACATGGTGTTCGGGATCCTGTACAATTTCTTCATCCGGATCCTCGGAGATGCCGGCCTGTGGATGGTTTCCCTTCTGGTTGCGGCCACGGGCATCCTCAGCGTCTACGGCAAATACTTTGCCAAAAGCGGACGGCTCAGTGATTACTTCAGGGAAGATTCCATGGTGCATCCGATCCTCTATCTGCTGGGCGGATTTTTCACCATGGCCTTTACCCTCGACAAGACCACCGCGCTGTCTTTCCCGGACGTCATCGTCGGACCGGCCACGGGGGGCACCATCGTTCCGGCCATCGTCGTGGCGGTATTCTGGATCATTGTGGTCAGCGGCGTCTGCATGCCCTTCCTTCTGAATTACGGCTTCATCGATTTCATCGGCTCCCTTATGGAACCGCTGATGCGTCCCGTCTGGAAAGTACCGGGCCGGGCTGCGGTCAATGCCATTGCCTCCTTCGTCAGTTCATCCTCGGTGGGCGTTCTGATCACCAGTAAGCTCTATCGCCGCGGGGTCTACACAGAGAAAGAAGCGGTCCTGGTCGTCACCGGATTCAGTGCCGTCAGCGTCGGCTTTGCCTATATGGTGATCCAGACCGCTGGATTGGAAGACCGTTTTCTGACTGTCTACTTCTCCTCTCTGGTGCTGACGATGGTGATCAGTGCAGTGATTGCCCGGATCCCGCCCTTCAACCGGAAAAAAGACGTCTATCTGGACGGCCGTGTTCAGACCGATGACGACCGCAGAACGCAGTCCGTCACCGGAGAAAATGTCTTTAAAACCGGCGTGGACCGTATGGCGAAAAAAGCCTATACTGCCAATCCGCTGCCTGGAGAGATCCTCTCCAGCCTCAAAGACGGCATGGAAGTCATCCCGAAAGTCCTGGGGCTACTGGCGGCAGTGGGGACCTCCTCGCTGATCATTGCGGAAAAAACTCCGTTTTTCAATTACCTCGGAAAAATCTTTGAACCTCTTCTGTATCTGCTGCGCGTCCCCAATGTGAAGGAGATCGCTCCTTCCTTCCCCGTCGGGATCGCCGAGATGTTTCTCCCGGTGCTGCTGATCAAAAACAACATCGACATGATCCATCCGGGTGCCCGGTACATGGTGGTGGCAGTTTCCATCGTGCAGATCATCTTCTTCTCGGAAACCGTGGTAGTCATGATGGCAACCAAACTGCCGCTGAAATTAAGAGAACTGATCATCGTCTTTTTCGAACGGACGGTGCTGGGCATTATTTTTGCAGCTTTGTTTGCAAGACTTCTGGGCTTTATGTAATCCCCGGGCTTTCATGTAATCTCCGCGCTTTCATGTAAATCTCCGGCTTCACGGAAGAGGTGGGAAAAATCAACTGATATGGGCGTGGGAGCAGATCAGCCAAAAAAATGGACGATGGAAGAATCCGAAGGGATTTTCCATCGTCCGTTCGTTCTGTAAAAAACAGAATCGGCAAACAGAGGCAGCGATCCTGAAGTACAATATGAGGAGACGCAAAATCAGGAGCGGTCCCTGCCCACGCAACACAGAGACCCTGGGGCGAAACATCCGACCGGGAGAAAGAGTCCTTAGACAGGGATCAGGAGGGGAAGGTTTTCATGAGGGAAAAAGAATTTTCAGATAAATTTCTTGCACATCTGAATCAGGCGCAGCGAAAAGCGGTGGAGACCATTGACGGAGCGACGCTCATTCTGGCAGTCCCCGGCAGCGGAAAAACCACGGTGCTGGTAACCAGACTGGGCTATATGCTTTATGTCAAACAGATCGATCCGAAAGAGATCCTGACCGTGACGTATACCGTGGCCGCAACAAGGGAAATGAAGCATCGCTTCACCGCCATGTTTGGCTCTGACTATTCAAAAGCACTGGAGTTTAAAACCATCAACGGCCTGTCGGCAAAAATCATTGAGTACTACACCAGGCATCACGGGAAGGGATGGAGCTTCCAGCTCCTCAGCAATGAAGCGGAGATCAAAGGCAAACTGCGCGGGATCTATCAGGATCTCACGAAAGAATATCCCGCGCCATCCACCATACAGGATATTCGCACCGCCATTACCTACATCAAAAATATGATGATCCCGGAGGATCAGATCGATCAGCTGGACCGGGGGATTCCCCATTTGGCCGAGATCCTGAAGCGCTACCGGTCTGATCTTCTCCGGAACAAACTGATGGACTTTGATGATCAGATGGTGTATGCACTGAAAATCCTGCAAAGCCATCCCCAGGTCCTGCTCTATTTTCAGCAGCGATATCGGTATATCTGCGTCGATGAATCTCAGGATACCTCCAAGATCCAGCATGCCATCATCAAATTACTGGCTCAGCGATCCGGCAATTTGTTTCTGGTGGGGGATGAGGATCAGAGCATCTACGGATTTCGCGGAGCCTATCCGGAGGCTCTGGTCCAATTCAGTGAAGAATACGCCAATGGCAAAGTTTTGCTGATCGAGCAGAATTATCGTTCTTCAAGGGAGATCATCGATGCAGCGAATGAATTCGTCCGGAAGAACCGCTTTCGCCATGAAAAAATGATGGTTCCCACCCGGGGAAAGGGAGGACCTATCCAGGTCATCGATGCGGCGGATCGGGAAGCACAGTATCAGTTCCTGTTTGAGACGGCGAGGAGCGCCGCCTCAGAAACAGCGGTTCTGTTTCGCAACAATGACAGCGCTCTGCCCCTCATCGATCTTTTGGATCGGGGGAATGTGCCGTTTCGCTGCCGGATCAGGGAAGAGGGCTTCTTCTCCCACCGGGTCACAGCAGATATCACCGATATCATCAACTTTGCCTGTGATGCTTCCGATCCTGAAATTTTCATGCGGATCTACTATAAACTCAATATGGGACTGACCAGGGAAGCGGCAGCCCAGGCCTGTGCGCAGACCAAGGTCAATGGGAAACCCATCCTTGAGAATTTGAAGGATTCTACGCTTTTGAGTCGGTTTGCCAGGGAAGAGGTCGTCAACCTGATGATTCTTCTGCCGATGATCGTCAGCGCCAATGGAGCAAAGGCCATCGGGTACATCAGGTCCTCAGGATACGGTCAGTATGTCACAAAAAACGGTCTGGATTCAGGAAAGATCGAGATCCTGAAAATGCTGGGCAGGAACCAGCCCAGCCCCAAAGCATTGCTGGATCGCTTATCAAAGCTTCAGGAGATCATCCGCCATCAGACGGACAGGGATTCCGGGCATTTCATCCTTTCAACCATCCATTCAAGCAAGGGTCTGGAATACGACCAGGTATATCTGCTGGATGTCCTGGATGGCATCCTGCCAGTCAACGGCGTTCCGGATCAGGATGATGAAGCTGAAATTCAAGAATATGAGGAAGCCAGACGAGTGTATTATGTCGGGATGACCAGGGCGAAAAACCGGCTCTGCCTGTTCCGGTGTTTACAGAGCGAGTCGGCCTTCACCGACGAAGTGGTGCGGTCTCTCCCTGTCGAAGTCATGGAACAGGACAGTATTTTCGCATCGTTTGGGCAGCCGATGTGCAACCGGACCTATACCCACAGGGCAAAGGGCAAAGGCACTGTCAAAGCCCAAAACGGAACGCTGCTCCTGGTAGAGTATGAGGACGGCGACGCAGATCTCATGGATCTGACGCAGCTTTTTGCAGAGCGGAAAATCATCACATCTGGAGCGGCGTCGACCCGGAGGGCTGAGAAGAAACGAGAGAGCAGTCGGCGGCATGATCAGAGATCCGGCCAGACGGCGGACGCCCTATCGGAGAAGTCCAAACCGGGCATGAAGATGATTCATGCAAAATTCGGACGCGGTGTCGTGGTGCAAAATGACGGCGCCAGCATCGCCATCCGGTTCAGCAAAACCGGCAAAGTCAGGAAATTCGATCTCAAACTGGCAGCAGATCATTTATTCATCGAGTGATGACCGGCAGACAGACGCTGACAGCCAAACGGATGATCCTCGTCTCCATTTGTGCCGGAGCCGGGTCATTTGGAGGAATCAAACCAGGCAAAGGCAGAATGGGCTGTGATCTGGAAGCCCTCGCGGAGGTAAAAGCGCAGCGCCGCCTGATTGGACTCGATGCAATATAAATGAGGCGGATCGGACGGTGATCGCAGGATCCGGTTCAGCGCGTGATGCAGCAGATGATGGCCAAGGCCCTGGCCCTGTTTTAAGG
>CAYYVR010000026.1:0-7346 GCA_964475185.1 uncultured Clostridium sp.
GTAAAAGTAATTTGTCGCCTGTAATGTCGATCAATTGATGCGTTTATCCTAGGGGCGGGCAGCGGCAAAATTATGAAACCCCTTTTTATGATATAATTGGTGTGATAAAAAATACATTTGATCGCATTAATATACAGGAGGGGATGACATGATCGTTATGAGTGCAGGACCGACGTCCATATCGGATCGGGTTCGCAAAGCCATGGTGAGGGATTTTACAAATTCGGATCTGGATCGAAAGTACCCTGCCATCCAGCACGGTGTGGAAGCCAAGATCTCCAGACTTCTCCATACGGATGCTCCGACCTTCCTGATGCTGGCAGAACCCATGGCCGGCCTGGAAGGAGCCTGTGCCTCCTTCGTGGAAGAGGGCACCCGGGTGCTCTGTCTGGTCAACGGACCATTTTCTCAGTTTCTGGCAGATTTTGCAGGACTCTACGGCGGGGAGACCGTCATCATTCAGTTGGATCAGCGCAGGGGCATCGTATTGGATGAACTGGCTGCTTTCCTGGAGAAGGATCATGATTTTAAACTGGCCACCTGGGTCCACTGCGAGACCCCCACCGGCGTCACCCATGAGATCCATGCCGTGGGGCAGCTCCTTGCCAGCTACGGGATCCTGTCCATCGTGGACTCGGTATCCGGCATGGGCGGAGAGGCGATCCATTTTGATGAGGCACAAATCGACTGCCTGATCAGCGGATCTCAGAAGTGCCTGTCGGCGCCGGCCGGTCTTACCAGCATCACCCTGTCCCCGCGGGCAGTGGAATACCTCATGGCCCGGACCACGAAGATCCGCGCCTATTATGTCAACTTTCTCAGCTATCTGCTGGAAGAAGAGTTCGAATTCCCCTATACTCACAGCGACAATCTCGTCTATGCACTGGATGAAGCCCTGGACATCGCACTGGGCAGTGACCATGCCGCCCGCCACGCAGAGTATGCCCGGTGGACGCGTCAGGCCATCGAGGATGCCGGACTTGAGATTTTTGCCAGGATCAACCGATCCAATACCGTCACCGCCATCCGCCTTCCGGACGGGATCTCCGGAGATGCGATCCAGGATCAGCTGCAGGATCGGGGCTATATCCTGTCCGGGGGACTGAATCAGCTCCATGGCCATATCATAAGAGTCGCCCACATGGGCAATAACATCGCGGATGAATCCCGCTATCTTGCCATGCTCGATGAACTGTCCCGTGCCCTGACCGATCAGGGGCTGACCCTGAAAATCGGCCTGAAGCAAGCCTTTGAACGTGCCCGGGACAGAAAATAGGCGGGGCGGGAAATTGCCGGGACGGAAAATAGTCCGGACTCAAAGTCAGTGCCGGGAAAAGACCAAGGAAGGATCAGTCGGACCAACAAGTGAATGAATGAAGCCAAAGTACGAAGCAAACGAAGGAAGCGGGATCGCGGTCACTGATCAGGCACCCCGGAGGATCGAATGTGTGCTCAGCCTGAGATAATGTTATAATATCGTTATCAAACGAAAGGAACGATTCTATGCATTCAAATCATTCCCGCAAACATCGACGATCCCGGTTGATCCTGCTGAGTCTGGTCATGATCCTGACACTGACCGCCTGTCAGAAATCCACGCAATTCAATTATGATCCCAATGAAGATCCCATCGGGGAAGTTGCCAGGGTCATGAATGATCTGGCAGTGGATTACAATCCGCCGGTGGAACGGATGGTCATCGTGGTCGCCTCCCTGAACGATGGCACCGGCCTGCTTTCCGAGCATCACAGCTATGATTTCTCAAACATCAGCATCCAGTCATCGCCCGGCGGCAAAGTAGTGGTCTCGGTCCCTGATGATCCCACCGATGCCAGCACCTGGAACCTGGTGCGCAACATCAACAAAACATCCTCCCGGCCGGTGCGGCCACAGGTCATCGTGAATCGCGCGGACGGGGTCAGCTATGACCGGCTGAGTTTTCTCATCGAGCCGGAAATGAACTCGGATACGACGTTTGTTCTGGAAGACGATCTGGGGAACCGGACCATGACGTTCCGTCTGTCCATAACCGGATTCACTGAATAACGATCCGACTCAAAGTTGAGCGGCGCTTTGTTAAGCCGGTTCAGGTGACTGAGCCGGCTTTTGAACTAACAGGCAATATACCCCCCCCCTTAAATCCTGAAAGGACGTGATCCGTTGAACGTCATTTACTCAAAACTGAAAGAAGTCATGATGTCGGTGCTGCCCATCGTTGCCATCGTCATCCTCCTGAATCTGACCCTGGTGCCCATGGAAGCAGGGGTCATGCCCCGGTTTCTCATCGGCTCGGTCCTCATTGTCATCGGCCTGACCATTTTCCTCTTCGGCGTTGACGTCGGGATCACACCCATCGGGGTGAATCTGGGACGGTCGCTGGCAAAGTCCGGCAACATCTGGTTTCTCGTTCTGACGGGACTGCTTCTGGGGTTTTTCATCTCCATCGCTGAACCGGATCTGCATATCCTGGCCGATCAGGTGGATATGGTGACGGGGGGTGTCATTTCCAAACTCCTGATCCTCATCGTCGTTTCCATCGGCATTGCGGTGATGCTGACACTGGGATTGGTCCGAATCGTCCATAACTTTCCGCTCTACATTCTTCTGACCATCGTCTATGGCGTGATCTTCGGTCTGGCCATTCTCATGTCGCCTGAATTTCTGGCCATTTCCTTTGATGCCTCCGGCGCCACCACCGGTGCACTGACGGTTCCGTTTATTCTGGGACTGGCTCTGGGTGTGTCAAAGATCAAACGGGACAGTAAAGCATCTGAGAAAGACAGTTTCGGTCTGGTCGGCCTGGCCTCCACCGGAGCGATCCTGGGCGTCATGATCATGAGCCTGATCTTCCGGACCGGCGAGATCTCCGGGGAAGTCGAAATCACGCCGGCCAGTGCTTCGATCTATCAGATCTTTCTGACGAAGCTTCCGATCATCGCACAGGAGATCGCCATTGCGCTCCTGCCCATCCTGATCATTTTTATCGTTTTTCAGATCTTTTACTTTAAATTGTCCATGGCCAATGTGCGCCGGGTGATGTTCGGGCTTCTGTTCACTCTGATCGGACTGGTCCTCTTCCTTTTGGGGGTCAACGGCGGTTTTATGGAGGTCGGCCGGGTCGTCGGCTACGAGCTGGCGTCACTGGATCAACCAGGTTATCTGATCGGGGTGGCGTTTCTGCTCGGGATGGTCACGATCCTGGCGGAACCCGCTGTCTATGTCTTGACGCATCAGATCGAGGATGTTACAAGTGGATATGTGCGGCGAAACATTGTGATGGTGACCCTGGCCATCGGCGTCGCCCTGGCCGTTGCGCTGTCCATCGTCCGGATCATCCTGCCCCAGGTCCAGCTGTGGCATTATCTGCTGCCGGGGTATCTGATTTCGATCATTTTAGCTCATTTCTCACCCAAACTGTTTGTCGGCATCGCCTTTGACTCCGGCGGTGTGGCCTCCGGACCAATGACGGCCACCTTCATCCTGGCGTTCGCCCAGGGAGCGGCGCAGGCCATTCCCGATGCCGATGTGCTGGTGGATGGGTTCGGACTCATTGCCATGGTCGCCATGACCCCCATCATCGCACTGCAGATTTTGGGGATCCTGTTCAAAGTCAAATCAAAGAAGGAGGCGGTGGAATAATGCCGGAACTCAACAGAACTATGAAAGCGGAACTGGTCTGTATCATCGTCAATGACGGGATGGCCGAGAGGATCCTCAAATATGCAAGGACCCACGGCATGAAGGGAGGCACCATCATGCTGGGCAAAGGCACCGTCAACAACAAGATCCTGGATTTTTTCGGATTGGCCGATATCCGCAAGGAAATCATTTATCTTCTGGGCGAACAGGACACTGCGATCCGCGTCGCTGAAGAGATCAGTGAGAAGTTCCAGTTTAAAAAACCCAATCACGGCATCGCGTTCACCACGCCGGTCTGTGATATCGTCGGCAGCAGGAATATCGTATGTGACTTCATGGAGGATGAGGAAAATATGGATCCAGTCAAATATCACATCATCAACGTCATCGTAGACAAAGGCAAGGCGGAAGTTGCCATTGCAGCGGCCGAGCGGGCCGGTTCCAAAGGCGGCACGATCATCAATGCCAGGGGAGCCGGGGTCCATGAGACCAGCCGGGTCTTCGCCATGGACATTGAGCCGGAAAAGGAAATCGTTCTGATCCTCTCTGAAGTGGCTGATACCGATCGCATCGTGGAAGCCATGGCCGGGGATCTTGACATTGCTTCATCCGGCAACGGGATCATTTATGTCCAGAATGCCAACCGGACCTACGGCATTTTCAGGTGATCCATCCGATCTGTTAACCGTCGGGTCCGCTTCGAGAGTAAAATGCAGTCCGGCCGACCCCCGGGGATCGACAGGATGGGAGGATCGATCGGCCTGATCGGTCAGCCTGATCACAGAGCGGAACCCCGGCGGCTTCTCTGAACAGCCCCACATGAACCCGACCCAGTGATCCGATGACGGTCACTGGGTTTTTGACGAGGATCCGGTTTGGCCGGGCACATCTAATCGAACCGGTGAATAACTCACAGAATCCCTTGAGCGGTAAAAGGGGAATCTTCTGTGGCATGATTCCAGGCAGGAGAGAGGGGATGACGGGACACCGATTGCAGATTCCGCGCGGAGAAGTTACCCAATGGCGGGCAGGATGGCATATAATGAAAGGGAACCATCTTTTAGAGCATGACCATCGGCAAGATCTGCCTTGAACTGTAACGTGGAGGTGCAGCATTTGGAACGAAAAATCACGGTCAAAGGAACCGGTCAGGTCCGACGCAAACCGGATCAGGTCATTTTGGATCTCAGGCTCGAAGCGCTGGACTTAAGCTATGAAAAAGCCATGG
Source organism: uncultured Clostridium sp. (assembly GCA_964475185.1). Classification (GTDB taxonomy): domain Bacteria; phylum Bacillota; class Clostridia; order Clostridiales; family Clostridiaceae; genus JG1575. The sequence continues at coordinate 4,868 of CAYYVR010000026.1, forward strand.
CCCTGGCGGCCCGGTCGCTGGAAGAACTGCGTTTAGCAGTGCAGGGGGCGGACTTTGATCCCAAAGATCTCAAGACCACCAGTTTTGATATCGATGTCCGCTATCGGTCGGAACAGGATGCCAAAAATCATTATATCCAGATTTTTGAAGGGTATGCTGTGAATCACGGGATCCGCCTGGAATTTGACTGGGAACAGGACCGGCTGGGCAAGGTATTGACCGCAGTGGCCAAAACCCGGATCAACCCCGGGCTGGACATCCGGTTTGGCATCAAAGACCCCAATGCCGTGGTGGAGGAACTGCTTGCCCTGGCGGCTGAAAATGCCCGGCAGAAAGCTCAGATCCTCGCCGCTGCTTCCGGTGTGGCACTGGGTGAGCTGCAGGCCATTGATTACAACTGGAGCGACATCCATCTTTATTCCAATACGAACTTCATGATGCGGGACAAAATGATGATGGAGGCTGCTTCCGCACCCTCCATCGAACCGGAAGACGTGTCTGTATCTGATTCTGCCACGTTTGTCTGGGCGATCCGCTGAACAGCAGATCAGCACCCGATTGGCACACCTGCGCTTAGCGCAGAATAACTCAGGGAAGGTGGAATATGGAAATAACTTACATGGTAGCGGATCCTGCCGGCAACATCACCGCTCTGGTGATCTCAGAAGTTCCGAAAGTACTGCACGGCAGGGTGGCTGCAAAACTCATGGAACGATCACCGCACGAACTGGAGCAGGTGGGTTTTGTCAGCCGCGGTGATGACGGGGCCCCCACCCTGGAGATGATGGGCGGAGAATTCTGCGGGAATGCCGCGCGCAGCTTCGGTCTTTATCTGGCTGCCCATGACCTGGCACAGCGCAGGGATCAGGTGGAGATCCGGGTATCCGGAGCCGGCGAAAAGCTGCAGGTGAAGACAGATCCCGACAGCGGCGAGGCCATGATCCAGATGCCGCCGGTCCTTTCGGTGGAATGGAAAGAATCGGCGGTCTATGGCCGGATCCCCCTGGTCATCATGGAAGGCATCCACCACGCGCTGATCCTCGGTGAACAGCCTGATGATGAAAAGGCCGGCCGGTTTCTGGCCGAGCTGAAGCAGGATGAATCGGCAGAGGCCCTTGGGATCATGTACTATGACCAGGTCAGGCAGTTCATGACGCCCCTGGTCTGGGTCCGGGCCACGGACACCAGCGTCTGGGAATCCTCCTGCGGTTCAGGCAGCGTGGCCCTGGGGGCTTATCTGAACCAGGGTAGGACCGGGGCATGGTCCATGGCTTTCAATGAGCCGGGCGGTGTGATCAAAGTGGAAGGCAAGGGAGATGGAACCATCCTTCTCAGCGGTCCGGTCATGTTATCCGGTCCTTTTCAGGAAACCATTGAACTTTAGCAGCATCTGGCCAGCTAAGGCCAGGAAGAGAAACGGGATCCGCCTAAAAATAGCCGCTTAATGGAAACGAACTGAACTGAGCTTACTGACTGAACAGGGAGGAATAAATCATGAGAATGCCGGTACTGTTTGTCGGCCATGGATCGCCGATGAATGCGATCACGGATAATCGCTACAAAGAAGAGTGGATGCGTTTGGGAAAATTACTGAAACCCAAAGCCATTCTGTGCATCTCAGCCCACTGGTATACCAAAGGCACTTACGTCAGCCCCCAGGAGGCTCCGGAGCAGATCTATGACATGTATGGCTTTCCGGCCGAGCTCTATGACGTGAAATATCCCGCCAAGGGATCCCCAAAACTGGCCGCCCGCGTCAGAGAACTTCTGGGCGAGGGCGCCTCGCTGAACGATTCCTGGGGCATCGACCACGGGACATGGTCCGTGCTGAAATGGATGTTTCCAAAGGCCGATATCCCCATCGTCCAGTTATCCATCGACGGCAGTCAGAGCGCGCCTTTCCATTTTGATCTGGGCGCCCTGCTGGCTCCGCTGCGCGAAGAAGGGATCCTCCTCATCGGCAGCGGAAACATCGTCCATAATCTTCGCCGGGTGGACTGGAACGCTCAGGGCGGCATGCCATGGGCCTATGCATTTGACGGCCTGATCAAAGACGCCATCATCAAAAGGCAATACCAGCGGGCCGTGGATTACAAGGCGTTGGGGGAGTCCGCCCATCTGGCCGTTCCCACGCCGGATCACTTTTATCCCCTGATGTATGTGCTCGGGGCATCGGATGATCGAGACACCGCCTACTGCTTCAACGAATTCTGCGAACTGGGATCTCTGTCCATGACCAGTTATCTGCTGGCGGACCAGGCTGCAGCCTACGCACCCCGGGACCCGTCGGATCCGGAGCACTCCGAAAAGAAATGACAGAGGCAGCATGAAGGCAGGCTTCGATCAATCCATGGTGTAAACCCCTCAAATGATCGCGCTAAGCAGCGTTGACGAAGCGACAAAAGCAAAGGATCACGCCCATCCCGGGAGCGATCCTTTGCTTTTTGTGGATTCATTACCTGTGAAATATTACCTGTGA
>CAYYVR010000026.1:7446-13663 GCA_964475185.1 uncultured Clostridium sp.
TCATCGGGCGTTATATTACTGTGTGTTATATGACCGGCCCTGGTCAAACCCTATTCCTTTATTGCTCCAAAGCCTGTCCGGGACGCTGCTCCCCGGAAGGATCCAGGATCGTGAGATCCTTGGTGACTTCATTGAGGACCTCGCAGCCATCTTCGGTGATGAGGACCAGATCCTCGATGCGGACACCGAACCGGCCGGGCAGGTAGATGCCGGGTTCTATGGAGAAGATCATGCCGGGACGCAGCAGGTGATCATTGACGCCGGATACATCCTCCGGTTCATGGACGTCGATGCCGATGCCGTGGCCGGTGCGGTGCGTGAAGTATGGCCCGTACCCATGGGCGGCGATGTAGTCCCGGGCGGCCCGGTCCACATCAGAGAAGCGGTTGCCGGGTCTTGCGCTGGCGATGGCCAGGAGATTGGCCATCTTGACGATCTCGTAGACCTCACGGGCCTCTTTGGAGATCTCCCGGTAAAAGTAGGTCCTTGTCATGTCCGAACTGTAGGAATCCTTTTTGCAGCCGATGTCCAGGATGATGGAATCCCCGCTTTCCAGACGGGAGGCATCGTTGGCGTGATGGGGATCGGCCCCGTTGGCACCGAAGGCCACGATGGGTTCAAAGGAGAATCCGTCGGCCCCCAGTTCCCCGTAGATCGATTCAAGCCGTCCGGCCAATTGGGTTTCCGTTTCATTGCCGGTGATCTCATCGGCCAGGAGCTTCATGGCACTGTCGTTGAGGCTCGAAGCGTGCCGCATCAGATCCTGTTCGGCGGCATCCTTGATGAGCCGCGCGCCGTCGGCAATGGGCGATGCCAGGATCAGTTTCCGGCCGGGGAGGAGAGTCTGGAAGGGGATCAGAAAACGCGCCGGCCAGGTTTTATCCACGGCGATGGTCCGGCCGGTGATCAGATCGGCCAGTATGGCGACCTGATCATCGGTATCCCTGACCCAGCGGACGGGGAGGTCCAATCCATCGGGTACAGGAAACAGTTCATTGTTGATCAGGAGCACGTCCCCGGCCTGATCCACCAATAGGACCAGCAGACGTTCCCCTGGTGAGAACCAGGTGCCGGTGAGATAGTAAATCGTCGAAGGATCTGAGATGATCAGCTGGTCGGCCTCATGTTTTTCCATCAGGTGACGGATAGCGGATAAACGGGTTGGATTCATTGGCGGTGACTCCTTTTTAATCGATTGGGATGGGGTTGAATCCATTATAGCAAATTTGCGTTCGCTCAGTGGTTTGGATGGGCAAAAACGAGGGGGCGGTGTATGATGGAAACAAGAAATGACGATGGAGGCAATTATGCAAGTAGAAGTGTTCTTCCTGGGCGAACCCCGAATCCATATTGATAAAGAAGAAAAAGTATTGGGAAAGAACAAGTTGGAGGCTCTGCTGTGGTATCTCCTGTTTCAGGAAGAGATGGGTCGAACTGAAGTATCGTCAGTTTTCTGGCCCGGGATTGATCCGGCCCGCGCCAAGTCTTCGCTGCGAAACAGTCTCTATGAGATCCGGCAGATCCTGGGGGTGGATCTCTTTTCAGCGTCCACCCGGGACAGGATCGTGCTCTCAAGGGATGTCATCCTCCTGAAAGATGTGGATCAGCTGGTGGATCCCCCGTCCACAGGCGATGTGCCTGAATACGGTTCAGCGGTATTCATGCAGAACCGCGAGCTGAAAAATAACCCGGCCTATGAAAGCTGGCTCTTTTCCATGCGGGACGCCTATCAGAGGATTTTGGCGGAGAACCTCCGATCAAATCTCCACGTGGCCATTGCAGCCGGCAGAGGTCCTGATGTGAGCCGTCTGGCCAGGGAGATCCTGGAGATCGATCCCTATGATGAAGTCACTTTGCGCGAACTGATGAAATACTATGCCGATCACGGGCAGTATAATGAGGCACTGGCCTGCTTTGTCAAAATGAAACAGACACTGGAGCGGGACCTTGCGGTGGATCCTGAGCATGAAACACTGCAGCTGGCTGATTTTATCCATCAGCGCAAACAGCCGGGTGAAGTCGGACCCGGGGGGGCAGACCAGGCCAGCGGTCATCTGACCATCCTGACGGAGAAACTCAGGGAATTTATCGACGGGACCGGCCGTCATCTTCTTGTCTGCGGCGATCCCGGATCCGGCCGCGGCGATCTGATCCGATCTTTCCTGCAGACGGCCCGCCAGGACGCCTGTGTCATCCGTCTGGATCTGCCCAATCGTCAGATCCCGGAGGGGTTTCTGATGAAATGGGCCCGGTCCTTTCAGGGCCGGGATCAGGAGGATTTCAGGAAACTGCTGGTTCATTTACCCGGAGAGATGCTGATCTGTGTCATCGAGAACCTGGAGTACATAGATCCCCAAAGCCTGGTTTATCTGGCTGATTTCCTGTCACAGCGCCAGGACCGGGTGTTTTTCATCCTCGAAGTCACCTGGGAATTTCTCCGGGGCAGTGAAATGCTTCGCTACCTGATGCACCATGATGCGCTGTTCCAGTTCAAAATGCCTCTGCCGGATCGGGATGAGCTGGCGCAGCATCTTCAGGCCAGAGGGCTGGGCCCGGCTTCCCCTGGCTCGCCCGCTGCCCTGCGCAGCGCCCGTCCATCGGAAATCAGCGAGGGAGAGAGTTCCTTTGCTGCACAGGGGCAGATGAGGGAAGAGGAACTGAACGCCATCTTTGCGTATTCCAGGGGGAATCCTCTGCTGGCGGAGGAATATCTTGTGGGCGGGGGCCGACTGGAAGGACTGTTCCTCCGACTCACCGCTGATCTTGACCCGGCCGGGAAAAAGCTCCTGGAAGATTGCAGTGTCTACCCGGAGGGATTCACCCCCGCCATGGCCGGAGCCCATGCCCGGGATCAGGCGGAGGGGATGATCCTCCTTCGCAGTCTGGTCTCCAGGGGGCTGATCATTGAGTCGGGGGAAGTCCTGCAAATCAAATATCCTCCTCTGCGGCAATGGCTGTATGACGGGCTGCCGCAGTTTTACAGGATCCATCTCCATGAGCTGGCGGCCGCCGGGACCCAGCTGCCCCGCACATCGCGGCGAAAAGAAGCGCGGATGAAGGCCTGGCACTGGAAAATGGCCGGCAATCAGGAAATGTATCTGACCCATCAGCTGACGTTGCTTGAACTGACACTGAACTTTTACGACCAGATGTACCCCTCCGATCTGGAGGCGGATGATCTGCCCGATCATCTCTTCCAGCAGCGCCATGAACAGTATGAGCTGCTGGAAGCCGTGGCCGGTGAGGTGGAAGCCTTCGCCCGGTCCCGGCCGGGTTCTGAATCGGCCCGGATGCTTTTGATCACGGGATATCTCAGAGGTCGGCGGATGATTGCCGGCGGGCGGCAGGATGAAGGCGCACAGCTGATCCGGGAAGTGATCCGACAGGCCCGGAAAGCCGGGGACCGGGAATACCTGCTCAAAGGGACCATCGAACTCATCCATTACGGCATTCAGAAGGATGACAGAAAGATCATGGGTGAACACCTCCGCAAGGCCAACGTACTGATCCGGAAAATGGAATGGGGCGGAGATGAACGAAACCGCGCCGAGGTCCTGCGTCTGTCCGGTCTGTTTGAATTCAACAGCGGACGGTATGAGGAAGCCCTGGCCCGATTGACTCAGGCCGATGAGATCCTGCGGGAACCGGGCTATGCAGGAACCGGGTTCCTGGCCAGGGCCGGGACCCTGAATTATATCGGCCGGACCCGGGAGGCCATGGGGGATCCTCAGGGAGCCGATGAGGCATTCAGAGCGTCCCTCGCCCTGGTGGAAGGCCGCCTCCACAAATGTCTGGATATCCTCTATGCAGAATACGGACGATTCCTCTGGGGGCAGGGACGCAGTGCCGAAGCCGGGCGGATCCTGGGCCTGGCTCTGCAGGAATATCAGATCCTGGGCACGCACTGGAAACGGCCGGCCACGGAGGCCATTCTCGGTCTGATCAGTCTGGAAAATAAAGACTACAAAGCTGCGCGCAGCCATTTGGTCAATGCGCAGATCTACCACAGGGCCGATCGGCGGCGAGGCGAGGAAACGCTCATCGAACAGCTGGCCGGGGCGGTCCGGGCCCATCGGAGCAGAATGAAATGACGGTGATATCAAATCAATAAGGAAGTACGGAAAAAAATACCAGATACGCAGTTGTAAATGGTTTGATTTTTTGCTGAAACTGACGCAAAAATGATGATTCTCCATTACAATGAAATTGATGAATAAAAATGCTTTTGTATGAATCTCAAGGAGGTAAATATGGATCTGAACAACGGACAAATCAGAGACGCAATGACCATCCGTCTGGATGACGAACTGCCGGAATATCCTCAGTTCAAGGAAGGGATCCGGCGGGCCCCGAAACGGACCGTCCACCTTTCAGAAGAGGATAAGCTTCTGGCGGTCAAAAACGCGCTGCGCTACATCCCCGAACAGCACCATAAAGTCATGGCAAAGGAATTCTACCAGGAGCTGGAGGAAAAGGGGAAGATCTACGGCTACCGGTATTTCCCGAAGGAAGCCCTTTACGGCAAACCCATCGATGAATACAAGTCCAACTGCATCGAGGGCAAGGCCTTCCAGGTCATGATCGACAACAATCTGGATTTTGAGGTCGCACTGTATCCCTATGAACTCATCACCTACGGAGAGACCGGTGCAGTCTGCCAGAACTGGATGCAGTATCAGCTGATCAAAAAGTATCTGGAGGCCCTGGATGAGAACAAGACACTGGTGCTGTACTCCGGACATCCCGTGGGACTGTTCCACAGCCGGCCCGAAGCACCGCGAGTCATCATCACCAATGGTCTGATGATCGGCATGTACGACGATCTGGACAACTACAACCGGGCCCAGGCACTGGGCGTGGCCAATTACGGTCAGATGACGGCCGGAGGCTGGATGTACATCGGCCCACAGGGCATCGTCCACGGAACTTACAATACGCTGCTCAACGCCGGACGCCTGATGCTGGGGATCCCCAATGAAGGCAATCTGGCCGGAAAGCTCTTCATCACGTCCGGTCTGGGCGGCATGAGCGGAGCTCAGGGCAAAGCCGTGGAGATCGCCGGCGGGGTCGGGATCATCGCTGAAGTCGACGCGTCCCGGATCAAGACCCGTCATGACCAGGGCTGGGTCGGTGAAGTGGTGGAGACGGAAGAAGAGGCGTTCGCCCGGGCAAAGGATGCCATGGATTCCGGCACGCCCCGGTCCATCGCTTTCCACGGCAACATCGTCGATCTGCTGTATTATGCCATCGAACATGACATCCACATCCATCTGCTCAGCGACCAGACGTCCTGCCATGAACCCTACACCGGCGGTTACTGTCCCTCCGGCATCACCTTTGAGGAACGGACCCGGCTTCTGGCCGACGACCCCCAGCGATTCCACGTTCTGGTCGATGAAACGCTGAAAAGACACTTTGAAGCCATCAAGACCCTGTCTTCCAGGGGCACCTATTTCTTCGACTACGGCAATTCCTTCATGAAGGCGATCTTTGATGCCGGCGTTCAGGAAATTTCGAAGAACGGCATCGATGACAAGAACGGATTCATCTGGCCCTCCTATGTGGAGGATATCTTAGGGCCCCGTCTGTTTGATTTCGGTTACGGTCCCTTCCGCTGGGTCTGCCTGTCGGGCAAGCCGGAGGATCTGCGCAAAACCGATCATGCCGCCATGGCGGTCATCGATCCCGAGCGCCGCTATCAGGATCGCGACAACTGGATCTGGATCCGCGACGCGGAAAAGAACAAACTGGTGGTGGGCACGCAGGCACGGATCCTTTATTCCGATGCGCTGGGCCGCCGCGACATCGCGCTGAAATTTAATGAAATGGTCCGAAACGGCGAGATCGGTCCGGTCATGCTGGGCCGTGATCACCACGATACCGGCGGTACAGATTCACCCTTCCGGGAAACCTCCAACATCAAGGACGGCTCCAACATCATGGCCGATCAGGCGACGCAGATCTTCGCCGGCAATGCGGCCCGCGGAATGAGCCTCATCGCCCTGCACAACGGCGGCGGCGTGGGCATCGGAAAGTCCATCAACGGCGGCTTCGGCTGTGTGCTGGACGGATCGGAACGCATCGATGAAGTGCTCAGATCCGCCATGCCATGGGACGTCATGGGCGGCGTCGCCCGGCGCGCCTGGGCCAGAAACGAAAACGCCATGACCACATCCATGGAATACAACCAGATCATGGCCGGGCAGGATCATATCAC
>CAYYVR010000026.1:13763-15091 GCA_964475185.1 uncultured Clostridium sp.
AAAATGACTCGGAGCATTACCAAAAATTAGCAATGGGGGGTAAAAAACATGCTAACTAATCCTGTGCTCATCTCTGTCATCGTGATGATCGTTCTATGTCTGGTCAAGGTCAACGTCCTTGTCGCAATTCTTATTTCTGCTCTGGTGGCCGGTCTTCTGGCCGGCATGGGGATCCCCGATATCATGGGAACGCTCATCGGCGGAATGGGAAATTCTGCTGAAACAGCGCTGTCCTATGTCCTTCTGGGAGCCATGGCCATGGCCATCGCCCACACCGGCGTTGCCGACCTTCTGGTCCGCAAACTTTCCAAGATCCAGTTTAACCGCAAATGGATCTTCCTCCTGATTCTGGCCGGCGTATCCTCGCTCTCCCAGAATCTCATCCCAGTCCACATCGCATTCATTCCGATCCTGATCCCGCCGCTGCTCCTGTTCTTCAATAAAATGAAACTGGACCGCCGGGCGGCCGCCTGTGCCCTGACCTTCGGTCTGAAAGCACCCTATGTCATGCTGCCGGTGGGCTTCGGACTGATTTTCCACGGCATCGTAGCCAAGGCCATGACCGAGGCCGGTGTTGCAATGAATCAGATGGATGTCTGGAAAGCCACCCTGGTTCCCGGATTGGGTATGGTGCTTGGGCTTCTCGTGGCGATTTTCATCAGCTACCGGGGAGATCGCAACTATGTCGATGTCCAAATTACAGAAGTGGAAGAAGAAGCTCTCCATCAGAAGGGTCTGACCCTGGGACAGTGGGGTGCCATTGCCGGGGCTGTGGCTGCCTTTGCCATCCAGCTCCTGGGCGGCGGACTGCCGCTGGGCGCGCTGGCCGCACTCTTTGTCATGATGCTGTTTGGTTCCTTCAAACTGAAAGAGCTCGATAAGATCATGAATTCGGGCATCGCCCTCATGGGCTTCATTGCCTTCGTCATGCTGGTGGCTGCCGGATTTGCCAATGTCCTGGAAGAGACCGGCGGCATCCCTGTCCTGGTCGAAGCCTCCGTGGCCGTCATGGGCAATTCCAAACTCATCTCTGCCTTTGTCATTCTGCTCATCGGCCTGGTCGTCACCATGGGCATCGGAACGTCCTTCGGGACCATCCCCATCGTGGCTGCCATCTTCGTACCGCTGGCCTTTGAACTTGGATTCTCACCGCTGGCCATCGCCAGCCTCATCGCCGTTGCCGGCGCCCTGGGCGATGCCGGTTCACCGGCGTCGGACTCCACACTGGGACCCACCTCGGGACTTAATGCCGACGGGCAGCACGACCACATCTGGGACACCTGTGTTCCGACCTTCCTGCACTACAATATTCCGCTGATCCTTTTCGG
>CAYYVR010000026.1:15191-20744 GCA_964475185.1 uncultured Clostridium sp.
GGCCATCGCAAAGTCGGCCTCACCGAAGAATCCAAAGCTGCAGTCCTCAAGGCCCGTGCGCTGGTGGACCGTTTCGTTGAAGAGAACCGCGTCGTCTACGGTCTGACCACCGGCTTCGGCAAGTTCAGCGATGTCATCATCGATGAGGATGAGACTGCTGCCCTGCAGCGCAATCTCATCACCAGTCACTGCTGCGGCGTGGGCGAGCCATTCCCGGAGGATATCGTCCGGGGGATCATTCTGCTCCGTGTCAATGCATTGGCCAAAGGTTATTCGGGGATCCGTCTGGAGACCCTGGAGTCCCTGATGGGCATGCTCAATGAGAATGTTGTTCCTTATGTTCCGGAGAAAGGGTCTCTGGGCGCATCCGGAGACCTGGCTCCCTTATCCCATGTCGCGCTGACACTGATCGGACAGGGACAGGCTTATTACAAAGGCGAACTCATCGATGGCGCCGAGGCCATGAACAAAGCCGGCGTTCCCATCATCACGCTGTCAGCCAAAGAAGGCCTGGCCCTCAATAACGGCACCCAGGTCATGACCAGTGTCGGCTGCCATACGGTCTATGACGCCCATCAGCTGATCCGCCAGGCCAACGGCATCGCCATGCTGAGTTTCGAAGCCCTCACCGGCATCACTGACGCTTATTTTGAAGGCACCCACAAGATCCGGAATCAGGCCGGACAGATCTCCTGTGCCGCCAATTTCCTGGACCTGGTGGAAGGCTCCGCCAACACCACGACCCAGGGACAGCTTCGGGTCCAGGATGCGTATTCACTGCGCTGCCTGCCCCAGATCCACGGCGCTACTTTGGACTGCCTGAATTATGTCCGCTCCATCGTCGAGCGGGAAATCAACGCTGTGACGGACAATCCCATCATCTTTGTCGAGGATGAGCGCGTCGTATCCGGCGGGAATTTCCATGGTCAGCCCATGGCCATCACCTTTGATTTCCTCAAAGTCGGTCTGGCTGAACTGGCCAATGTGTCCGAACGCCGTCTGGAGCGCATGGTCAATCCGGCGCTGTCCAACGGACTCCCGGCGTTTCTGACCGAACGCGGCGGCGTCAACTCCGGCTTCATGATCGTGCAGTATTCGGCCGCTTCCCTGGTGTCCGAGAACAAAGTCCTGGCTCATCCGGCATCGGTGGATTCCATTCCGTCCTCTGCCAACCAGGAAGATCATGTCTCCATGGGAACCATTGCAGCCCGTCAGGCCCGTGAGATCATGGGCAACGTCCGCAAAGTCCTTGCCATGGAACTGCTGAGCGCCTGCCAGGCAATCGATCTGCGCGGCGACAAGGGGCTTGGCAAAGGAACCCAGGTCTTCTACGACAAGACCCGCGCCGTCGTTGGAAAATTGAATGAGGATCGTATCATGTACACCGATATCGACAAAGTGGAAGAGCTGATCCTCTCCAATGAGCTGATCAAGTCGCTGGATGATTTGGGCATCACGCTGCAGTAGATTGACGCAAACCGTTTGACCGGCTCTTCGCTATAAAAAACAGAACAGGCAGTCTGCATTGATCCGCAGACTGCCTGTTTTGTTTTTTGAAACCAGGATCTCAAGGGGACTCCTGACCCGTATCATCTGATCCAATGGGTCGATATTGCCAGACAAACCAGGCTCAGCGAGGAGAGCCTGAGCAAACCAGGCGGCTTCGGAAATCCGGGAAAAGCTTTCGATGGCAGATGCAGCTACTGATTCTGCGCCTGGAAGGGAATCGCTCCTTCCAGGATCTCTTGGGGGATGATGATCTCTTCCGCTTCGTTGTAATTGGAATAGGTGTAGCTCGAAACATTGTGGGTACTGACCCCGGCGGTGGTGGTCACCTGCTCGTAGGTGACTTTGCGGTATCGGAACTGATCATCGAGAATGAACTCCACCATGGTTTCCATCGTCTGACCCTGGGATGCCATCTGATCCAGCGTTTCCTTCTGTTTGACTTCGATGCCGGTGAGGGAGTAAAACTGGAGGGCATCCAGGGGATGATCCGATGTCAGGACGTATTCACCGTTGATCTCGGTAACCGTCATATACTCATTGACCCGGTCATGGATCACAATGGCTTCCGCCTCGCTTTCATCAGCCAGATCCATGTAGACCCATTTCTCCGTCAGAGGATCCATCATGTACATCCGATTGTTTTTGAGATAAGTGGTGTCACGGACCTCACCCTGCGTGGTGGTGATCCGGCCGTCGCCATTGCCGGGAAAGATGGTCGCAGCGGTGGCCGATTCGACATCTTCTCCGCCGAAATTGGCAACGTTGGTGGACGTATAGTCATAGCTTTCAACGGTGAGCATGGCATTGGCCGATCGCTGCAAAACAGTCTGGACATCTTCGCCGGTGGCAATGGTGGAGACAGGTGGGGCAGCCTGAGTCTGAGGCGCAGGGGTTGTGGCCGGTGATGTCTGAGGCGGTGCTGCGGTATCTGGAGCGGTCGGAGCAGAAGCCGCGGCGGATGTGGTGACGGCGGAATCGGTCGATGAAATGGGCGTGGAGGTGGAATCAGCTACTCGTAACTGACAGCCGCTGAATATCAGCGCAGCGCTGATCATCAGGGATCCCATCATGGATTTACGGTTAAGGAGGTTGCTTTTTATTTTTTTTCTTGTCATTGGTTGCTCCTATTCTTTTGTCATTCACTCCATTGTACAAAAAAGTCAGTCCCATGTACAACCGCTGCATGGGACTGACTTCAATTAACTTTGACGGATCCATTCGATTCGCCAGGTGGACTATTCAAGTGAAAAAATATCAGGAATATCTTTTTTGCCGTTGGCGGAATAATTGGTGTCAGTGGTCGTGTCTGCATAGGCAATGACACCGGATTGTACAGCAATGGTGAAGACAGCCGTGATGAGCAGCAGGAGCGAAGTAATTCTTTTCTTCAACGTTAGATCACTCTCCCTTTGATTCGTGTAGGATACCGACATGACCGGATGTACATGCCAAGCAAGGTTACGGTCGTTCCCCTGAATTGATTTGATAATTTAATTATATCAATCTTTTACCAGCAGGTTTTGAAAAAGTGTGAATGTTTCGTTAAATATCAATCGATTACACAATAAAGTCAATGATCCTTTCATTTTCTGCCCTGATTTCCGGGTATGATCCCGGTTAGCCCCTGAAAAGAGCCGTAAGGGATAAGAATGGAATAGACGCAGAAAGAGACATAAATAATAAATATAGGGATAAATCGAGTTTTACAGTTTTTACGATAGGTCTCTCCCGGAAACCAGATCTGAATGTTTTCAGGGCATCCCATTCCTTTCCGGCACAGGCAGGGAAGGAAAATTCGTTTGTTCCACCGGAAATAATATATAATAAGGGCAAAAGGGGAGGAGGTCAGTCATGAGAGTCATATTGATAAGGCATGGAATCGCACAGGATTTGGATCTCGGGCTGCCGGACGGTGAGAGAGCATTGACCGATAAAGGGCGTCGGCTTCTGTCCGAGCATGCCCCCCATCTGATCAATTATCTGAGATTGGATGAACTTTATCTGGTCACTTCACCGCTGACACGCGCAGTCCAGACCGCTGAGATCCTCTCAGAAAAGGGATTGGGCGACTTTGCAGTTAAATCCTATCCTTCGACCGGTGATTTTGATGCGATGAGGCGGGATGTGATGGATCATTTCGGCAAGACCGTTCTCATCGTGGGACATTCCCCGTATCTTGAGCAATGGACCTACGCCATCACCGAGCAGCTGCCTGAAATGACCAAGGGAGCTGCCCTGGAGATTTCGATCACCGATCCTGAATCTTTCTCTGGAAAGGTCCAGTGGCTGCTGCCCCTCAAAAAGTATGACCGCCTGATGGACTTCGACAGCTGCCGACAGCAAAAAGCCCGATTTTCCGACGATGTGGAAGCGCTGATCCGAAAGTATATCCGGGTGATTCTTGAATACCGTGCGTTGTATCTGAAGGAACCCGGGGAAATCGAATCGGTGCATAAACTGCGAGTGAAGATCCGTCAGTTCCGCTCTCTGGTCTCTTTCTTTAAACCGCTGATGAAGAAGACAACGCAGAAGAAACTTCAGAGCATCCTGCGGGCAATGGCTCAGGAATGCGCCTACCTGCGGGAGATCGATGTCATTGCAAAGGAATGGCAGAAGCTGCGGGAAGAGTTTAAGAAAGCGGGGCTGAGCGGAGATGAATTTCTTGAAGTGCTGAACCTGGAGCGGCAGCTGGAACAGGACCGGCTGTATGGTTATCTTGAGCAGCCTGAGTTTGCAGGCACCCTGAATCAGGTTGAAACACAACTCTGCCATGCCATCGATCCGGACAAAACACAGTACATCGATCTGGAACAAATGGTGGAGGCCACAATCAAGAAGTGGCATGATGAGATCCGGGACGGGTATGATGCCATCTGTGAAAATGATCTGGAGGTCATCCACGCACTGCGGATCCGAGCCAAGAAAGTCCGCTACATCATGGAGATCTTCGAACTGGATGAGGCCGATCAGACCAGGGAAATGTACAGGGAGATCAAGCGCTGGCAGGAAGTGCTGGGCGATATAACCGATGCCAGCCGCAACACCGCGGCTGTCCATGAAATCGCCATGAAGTATACGGATCGTCCCATCGATTTGGAGATCGCCCGGTTTGACGAACTTCAGAGGATCCGCTCAGTCCGTCTCTACGAAGATTTTTTCGGGAAGGATCCCAAAGAACACCCCCTGCCAAATAGCGAATCGTCCTGTTAATAGCTTAAGGACCCGGCATAAACCAAAATCACCCCTGTCTTTTCAGCCGAAAGACAGGGGTGCAGTGTGCGTATGAAATCCCATGAGGATGAGTGGAATCGGACAGCCTGACGGAACAGATCATCCTTTAATCGGGTGAAGTTGAGTGATCGGCGGTCCGGGGCCACTTACTGAATCCGGGCGCCATGATGTAACGGTGCAGAAAACCGGTTTGCCGAAGGGCCATGAAAACCGGTACGGCGATGACAGTGCAGATGATGATCTCAGAGATCCCTACATAGAGCCAGGTTTCCAGAAAAGGCGTGTTCAATACGAGATTGAGCTCCCAGGCTATGATGAAGGACAGAAGGGCCGGCCACAGGGAAGCGAGTATCAGATTCCGTGATTTCCAGATCAGGATCAGAGAAAGCGCAGTGTGAGCCGTTCCGAAGACAACATCGTACAACCCGAAGGGTGAAAACAGATTGCTGATAAAACAGCCCAGCGTGACAGCAATAATGTACATGGGATTGAAAAAAGCGAGGAGGTTGAGGATCTCGGATACCCGGAACTGTACGGGACCGTAACTGATGGGGGCGATGCCCAGCGTAAGAATGATGTAGATGGCAGCGACGACAGCACTGCGGGTCAGATTCTGGATGCGGTTGTGATTCATAATGAAACTCCTTCTTGTCTTTCCCCTCAACGCAAAAAAGATGGTCTGTCAACCATCCCCGGGCGCAAATGAAACATAGCGAAAGAGCCAGGCCCCTTCGATCGTGATTCATTCAATTGAAAGACTCCTGATTTTTTAAGTGGGTGCCGAGGGAACACTGTTCATGAGAACCTCAATAT
>CAYYVR010000027.1:0-4248 GCA_964475185.1 uncultured Clostridium sp.
GCGGATCTGAAGAGTCTGCGACTGTGTATGGCCGGTGGATCGGCTTTCTTTTGATTTTTGTAACTGCCACTTGCTGAACAATACCTCTTAACAAGGAATGATTTATGAGATCGATTTTTGGAAAAAATCGGATCTTGCTGCTGAGTGCGCTCGGTCTCTTGATCCTGTTCACGTTGAATGTCATATGGAACAATTTTTATATATCGAGCTGGTTTAATGTTTTCCTGAGTCTGGTGGCCGTGATTTTTTCGCTGACTGGATTTCGCAGGCGGCTGGCGCTTTTCTTCTTTACGCTGGCACTGGATCTGTTTCTCATCGCCAGGCCCATCATTGATATTGTAAAACAGTTCTCGAGATACCTGCCCATGCATTATGATATGGTTTCCGCCCAGCGGGCCAATCTGATGCTGTCTGTGACGCTGCTTGCCATCATGGCCGGACAGATCTTCTATGAGCTCTGGCTGGATGAGGCTGAAGCTGCCGCCGTGAAGAGATTTCCGGATCTTTTCAGCCAACGGGTCATCAGCTGGCTGAGCATTTTTGTGGGTCTGATCGCCTTTGGGTCGCTGTTTCTGATCATCCAGGAGAAAGTTATTTTCCGCCAGGCCAATTCCTATACGGCCCTGTACGCCAGTTTTGATTCAGCCTATCCCTTTGTGATCCAGGGTTTTGCAGCCATTGCCGTCACCATGGTGATTCTGATCGCTGTGACATCCAGGCATCATCTGGTCGGGTACGGCGCACTACTGATCTATGTCGGGCTCAATGGCTATCTGATGAAAGCCGGCGTACGTGCCGATTTCACCAAGACGTTTCTGTTTGCGCTGTTTATTTTCATGCAGCGCGATCTTCTGCCCCGCTACCGGCGAAAGTACCTCGGCGCACTGATCCTTGGAGGCGTGGTCCTGTTCGGGATCCTGGCGGGGATCTTTCACCAGGTGGAGCAGAACCGCTCGGACTATGTCCGGCAAAATGATTATGTCCTGCCCATCCAGCTGGTCTACGATCAGAGCATCAGCTATATGACCCTCAATCGCGGGCAGGAGATGAATACCATGCCCTTTTATCAGGAGAAACAGTATACTTTTGGTCCCTTCCTGGACCAGTTCGGGCCTGCCCGTCATCTTCGCCCCTATACCATGGAATTCGTGGAAAAAGGGGACAGTCTGGCCGCAGACATCGCCTATTATCTGTATGGTGACAATGCCTTCAAGGGCTACGGCCTGGGATCCTCCTACATCATGGAACTGTTCAGCGATTTCGGGTATCCCGGACTCAGCCTGTACAGCATTCTTCTGGGCATGCTGCTGGCATCGCTCTCCAGGATCTCCTGGCAGCATCTGATCGTCGATGCCGTCAAACTGAGGATCCTGTTTGAGATTTTCTATATTCCAAGAGCACCGGCCACGCAGTTTTTAGTCAATCTGCTGGTGCCCCAGTTCTATCTGCCCATCATGGGTTCGCTGATCTTCGCCTGGTGTATCGCCCTGATCAGGAAAAGGAGAGTTGCCTGATATGAAAATTTTACTGATCACTTCGATCTATCCCACGAAAGCGCATCCGGATTACGGGACGTTTGTTCGGAATGTCCATCAAGTTTATGAGCAGAGCGGTCACCAGGTCACCCTGGTGGCCTTCCGGCGTGAGGGGTCCAAAGCGGACAAATTAAAAAACATCCTTCGCTTCAACCGGGCGATCGCGGAGGCACTTTCTCATCAGGACCGCTACGACCTGATCAACGTGCATTATCCCTATCTGGCTGCCCTGCCCCTGGCCCGCCGGTTGAAGCAGATCCGGATCCCCCTGCTGGTCAGCGTTCATGGCAGCGATGTGTTTCCAGACCGTTTCTCCAAACGTCTGACGCTGATCCCCACAAAACGCCTGTTGAAGGGCGCTCAGCGGATCATCGTGCCATCCGGATTTTTTCAGCGGAAAATGATGAAGCAGTTTGGCCTGCCGGCGCAGCGCTTCAGGATCGCCCCGCCGGGCGGCTTTGACGGCGGTGTCTTTTACCCAGCCGCTGAGGCCGCATCCCCGGGGACAGAGTCAACCCAAAGGGACGAGGGGACCGGTGCGGGATCTGGCAATGGAACAGAAGTCCGGACTGAAGCCGGTATATCAGCCGGGACGGAAGCAGAAACTGCTTCGAGGCGATCCATTGGCTTTGCCGCCCGGCTGGTGGAGGGAAAGGGCTGGCGCACGCTGCTGGATGCCTTTGCCGTCATTGCCCGGGAACCTGACGCGGCAGTCTATGATCTGATCCTGGCCGGCAGCGGTCCGGATCAAAAGGCCATTTTAGCGCATGGTGCGCAGCTCGGCTTATCCGAACGGATCACGTTGAAGGGCGCGTTGCCACCGGAGCATCTGGCTGATTTTTACCGTGAGCTGGATTTTTTTGTCTTTCCGACGCAGTTTGAGGAAGCACTGGGCATGGTGGGGATCGAAGCCCTGGCCTGCGGGGTTCCGGTCATTGCCTCGGATGCAGGCGGTGTGGCGGAGTACATGCAGCATGGCCGGAACGGCCTGCTGGTGGAACCGGGCGATGTGCAGGCATTATCAGAGGCCATGCGGACAATGATTGGGAAAAGCACTGCGCAAATCAATGAATTACGAAGATTTGCCCCCCTCAGTGTCGCGGGCTTTGAACGGGCAGCTGCAGCCGGGCGGCTCAATGAGATCTTAGAGGAGGAACTGTCTTGAAGCGAATATTACAAGTTCTTCTGATCCTCTTTCTTCTGATCCCGTCCTTTCTGTGGGTCTGCAATCTTCGCAGCCACCGGCTGGGATCGCTGCCGCTGGAGGGAGACCGTTCAGTGTACACTCACATGCGCAGAGTCAGCTCCACCTCTTATCCGGTCCTCCATGGGGAGCATCTGTTTCTGATCAGCATATCCGATCCCTACATCTATGAATTCAGCATGGGACAGGAACCTGTCAGTCAGGGCCGGTACGAGATCGGCGGCAAGGCCAAAGCCATCCTCTACCGGGAGGATGCGCTCGTCATCGGCTATCAGGACAACCGGATCAAAAATCATCTGACGGGGATCAAGACCTTTGATTTTGAATCCCGTGGGATCGAAACCCTGGTTGACAGGGAAAAAGTCACCGGTGAAATGCAGAAAAATATGATCGTCCACAATGACTGGATCTACACCTGGGGTCTGGAAGGCGATCAGATCGCTGTGATCCGGACCGATGGAGAAACCGTTGTCCGCACCGAATCGGGGTTCCGCTGGTCCCCGGAGGGGGAGGCTGGCTTCCACCTCGGCCAGACGGTGGCCAATCTGCCGGTCTTTGAGGTCCGGGGCGAACAAGCATCAGCCCATCTGGTCACACCGGAGGGCAGTGAGGCGCTGACCCTGTCTGAGGATGGCTATGATCTGCCCTTCGTGGATGACGAAGCGTTGCAAAGACTGGCCGACAGCGGCCGCTACAGCCGGTTTTATCTCAGCGGGGATCACCTGCTGGCCCGTCTGGATTCGGCCTCGGAGGAGTGGGAGGAATTGCTGACCCAATGGATCAAGATCCAGGACCTGGTCGAGCTGACGGAAGAGGAGCTGGAACGTCCGAGAATTCGCCAGCATGGCACCGATGTGTTTGCTTTGCCGGACCTGACGAAGGTGGATCATATCTTTTCCGAATCCTTCCTTTATCCTGAGGATCTGGCCGTCTCCGGAGACATTGATCTGGAACGCAGCCGGGCGGCTGTCCGGGCCCAGGAACGGGTAGTCGGTCATTATCAGGCACTGTTGGATGAGAATGAACGGGCCCTGGCGGATTACATGGCCATGGATCAGCTGAAGGTCTTTGCCGGATCGCCCACATCCTTATTTCTGATCCTGGCGCAGATCATTGCTTTATCGGCCGGTTGGGCTGCGATCCGGAAAGGAGGGGTGTCCCATGGCATTTGATGGACTGGTCCGTGATTTGCGGCGTCTGTTTCTCGATGATTCGGACCCGCTGAGGAGCCTGCTCAATCTGGCGACGTTCTTTCTCATCGGCTGGGCGCTGATCCCTGAGGCCATTTACTATGACTGGCTCCTCTGGGCAGGGGCGGCGGGTCTTTGGAGTCTGCTCGTCCTGGCCCAGGCCAGGACGAAACTGATGGCCATGGTCCTGCGTCAGCGGCTGTGGCTCATCGCCGTCTGGCCGGCCTACACGCTGATTTTATGGCTCATGGGCAAAGGGGTCCTGCACCGTAAGTTTGTGGCCGTGGCGTTCATGATCGCTGTCCCTTTTTATTACATA
>CAYYVR010000027.1:4348-9969 GCA_964475185.1 uncultured Clostridium sp.
TTTCCCTTCCGGGAACTGGCGGGAACAACGGCGCTTTATTCGCTTCCGGCTCTGCTGGTGCTGGTGTTTCGTCCGCTGGTGGATGGGTTCATCGATCAGATGGACTACAAGACGCTGGATATCTCCGAGAAACTGTTCAACCGCATCTGGGTCTATCTGCGGTCGCTGTTCCTGTATACGGAATACCCGCTGCTGGGGTTTGGCGTCCAGCCGGATCCCACCCAGTTCCTCTCCGGTCAGCATTCCGATTATCTGGAGATCCTGGCTGAATACGGCCTGGTCGGGTTCCTGGTGTTTCTCACCGCCTGGCTGGCGCTGCTTCTGACGCTGCGCGCTCATTTGCCGGTCAGCCGCCGGGGGATCTTCTGGATCGCCGTCATCACGTTTCACATCCTGTTTATTCTTAATCCGGTGCTGGAGGTATCTTCCGTCACCATGCTGTTTCTCATTCTGCCGGGGATCCTGATGGAACCGATGCAGGCGGGAGACCACCGAACACCCAATTTCAAATCATCCGAGGAGTATGACCATGGCGCGACATCAGTCAAAGGAAAAAGACAATAATCAACCGGACAGAGTGCCCGATGAAGGATCCTTAGCGGATCTGCCAGATCAGGGAATGGGTCCGGATTCCGGCCGCGCGGATCATGCGGCCCGGGTGAAAAGCTCCTCCGGCCGCACGGTGGTCTCGCTCATCTTCATTACGGCGCTGACCAAGGTCTTCGGCTTTCTGCGTGAGGTCCTCTTCGGCCGCTGGTACGGCGTCGAGGAGGTGGCCGAAGCCTTTAAGATTGCACAGACCATCCCGATGCTGCTGCTGCTCATCGTCGGCACGGGGATCTCCACCGGCTTTATTCCCATATATACCGGGCTGGAGAAAAAACACGGCCGGAGGGCCGCCGACGCGTTCATGAGCAATCTGATCAATGTTCTGATCCTGTTTTCTCTGGCCTTCAGTCTGGTGGTGACCTTCTTCCCGGGGGTCTTCGTCAAGCTGTTTGCCTCGGGCTACACCGGGTCCAAATACGACCTTACCGTGCTTTATACGCAGATCGCGGTCTGGGGGACGCTCTTCAACATGGCGACCTATGTCATGGCGCCGTATCTGCAGCTGAACAATCAGTACAAAGCACCGGCGCTGATGGTGATCCCAGGGAATCTGGTTTTCATCCTCTGTTTCTACCTGGGGCGGACCATGGATCCCATCATCGTCGCGCTGAGTATCGTTCTGGCCATTATGGTCCAGTTTTTCTGGCTCATTCCCTATGTCCGGAAGTTTAAATACAGGTACAGCCTCAAGGTGGATCTGAAAGATCCCAATCTGCGCCGCTTCTTCATACTGGCGGCCCCGGTGGTTGTCGGGGTGGCGGTGAATCAGATCAATATCATGGTGGATAAAAACATCGCTTCGTACACGCTGGATGGCGGCGTGGCGATCCTGGATTATGCCAATCGAATGACCAACTTTGTCCAGGCCATCTTCATTTATCCGGTGGCCGCTGTCTTCTTCCCGAATATGACGCGCTACATCATCGATAAAAATTTCCGGCAGGCGCGCGAGAGCACCATCAATTCGCTGATCACACTGGCCATCATCGTGCTGCCCTGTTCTGCCGGACTGATGATCTTCGCCCAGCCCATCATCGATCTCCTGTTCGGCGGGGATGCCTTTACGGCAGATGCCGTGGTGCGGACCGGACAGGCGATGTTCTGGTACGCTGCGGGCCTGTTCTTTTATGCCTGGCGCGATATCATGGTCCGGGTCTACTATGCCTTCGGCAACACCAAAACACCGACCATCAATGCCATGATCGGTGTCGCAGTCAACATCACGTTCAACCTGATCCTGTCGCGGATCATCGGACTCAACGGTCTGGCCATGGCCACCAGTATCTCGGGTGCCGTCAGTGCGCTTCTGATGATGAGGGGCATCCAGAACCAAAAGGGATTCGATCTGGATTACCGGGTCCTGATCACCAGAGTTGGGAAGATCCTTATGGCCACCCTCATCATGAGCGGCGGCGCACTGGCAGCATACAATTTCCTGGTCCCGCGGATCTCCGACACGGTCAGCCTTCTGGCTGGCATCGTCGTCGCCGTGCTGATCTACGGTCTTGCCATCCTGGCAGCCCGTATCCCGGAAGTGACCCAGATCATGGATCTGGCCCTGAAACGGGTCCGAAAATAATTTGCCTGATCAATGAAGTCATCTTCCCTGACCTAAAGGAACAGCCAACTGCCGTTCAGGAACAAGTGAGCATGCTCTGAAGGGTGCTCACTTGTTCTTTTTCAAGGGGATCGAATGATTCTGTAGGGATCACCAGGATGAGCTGAATTGATATTTTTTCGAAGATATTATGAAAATATAGAGTTCTCAGGTGTTATTTGCCTCGAGCTATTGATAAAATGGGAGAGGGAATCATTTACTTACTTCTTGCTTCTAAGGTCTTACTTTATCGTTCTTACTTAACCGTTCTTGCTTGTATCCTGGAATCATATCGGACTCTGATCAATTCGCGGTATTCACGGGTTTTCATCGCTGGATCTCCATGCGGGGAAACCACGGAATCAGACAGGACATTCAGTTCGTCACCCTTTGGATCAAAGGAGCTGAAGTGAATCGACCAATTTTGCATCGACCAATTTTGAATCGAACAGCTTGAATCGAACAGCTTGAATCGAACGGGAGCACTTCCAAGGGTCAGGGAACAGAACGGACAAATGGCATATCAGCTTAATCAATGGAGGATAACATGAAATGTAACAAATTCACCGGGAAATTTCTATCGGCTGCCCTGGCAGTCCTGATTTCTGCCAGCCTGAGCGGCGGTATCGCCGATCCGGCTGCGGTCTGGGCCGCACCACTGCCTGATCTGGAACCAAAGGTCTTTACTTCACCGCAGCCCTGGCAGCCGGTCAGTATGGTGGCGGGACTGCAAAGTCCTCTGGTGCTGCCGCAGCCGGATCTGACGGCACCGGTCATCGACCTGGCAACGCTGTCGAAGAGTCTTTCAACTGCCGTCCCCGGAGATACCGTCAGGCTTCGGGTCAAAGTGACAGATGACAATACGGGGATCCAGATGGTGAACTTCACCCTGGACAACGAAAATGGCGGGTATCGCAAGTTTCAGCTGACAAGCCCTGCCGATGACGGATACTATACCGTGGACTTCCTGGTGGATGAGAACACCCATCACGGACAGTGGACGCTGAGTTTTCTGGAGGCCGTGGATAACAATTCCAATCTGACCTTTTACAATGCCCAGACCACGGATCTGACGGCGGCAAACTTCAGCGTCAACAATCCCAAAGCCGACATGACAGGACCGGCAGTCCAAATCTCCACGCTGAACGCCAGCAAGACCAGTGCCGTCCCGGGGGATACGGTTCGGATCGGCGTACTGGCGGCGGATGACAAGAACGAGATCCAGTCGATCCAGTTTTACTATATCAACGAATTCAATGCATCCAGGACGCTGGTGGCCTCGACGCGGAGCGCAGATGGCTTCTATTACGGGGACTTCAATGTGGATGAGCCCACCCACGGCGGAAAATGGACCCTGATCAACATTCGGGCGGTGGATTCAGTTGGAAACTATAAGACCTATTCCTATTATGATCATGATCTGTCCAAGGGAAATTTCACCGTTCTCAATGATCTGGCCGATATCATCGGTCCGGCGGCGGACTTATCCACGCTCACGGTGAACCGTCGGGTGGCTTATCCCGGCGATCTGGTAACGCTCAAAGTCAAGGCAGTGGATACCCAGAGCGGCGTAAGCCATGTGGAGTTCGACCTGCACAATGAGCATGGCGGGATCTACACGGCGGTGGATTACACCAGGGATTCTGACGGATATTATTCCATGACGTTCCGTGTCTATGAAACGACACAGCCGGGACAGTGGATCCTCAACGGGATCTCTGTCTATGACAATAACAAGAACTTTACGGGCTATTGGTCATCGGACACCAATCTGACCCAGGCGACGTTCCAGGTGATGGAATCCACAGCCCCGGTCAATCCCATCGATGCCATCTACATCCAGCATGATACCACCTGGAATTATCAGGTCATCGAAGGCGATGTCTACGTTGGGCCCGATGCCCATATGACCTTCGGAGACGTGACGATCCATGGCAATCTCTACATCCTGGGTTCGGTGGAGTCCATGGTCCGTCTCCGGGCGGACAATGTCTACGCCAAGTCCTTCCTGGCGGATGGACAGACCAGCCGTATCAACGGTGCACTGAGCATCGTGGAGGGGACCTATGAGTTCAATCTGGTCCAGGCCGCCCAGCCCATTCCATCCATTCCGATCCGTGTCACCAGTGAAAATCAGGTGACGGAAGCGGGGATCCTGCCATCCCTGGATGGAGGGATCATTCCCGTTGCCGATCTCTATATCGACGGCGTCAAAACTTCCTACAACTACAACGGCACCTTTGAACTGAATGATCTCGAGGCCTGGAAGAAGGATAGCGTTGAACTGAAAGCTGTCGATGTCTTCGGGAAAACCCATGTGACGACATTCAGGCTGGACAATCCGTCGCTGGCCCAGCCCACCGTCCCGGTCATCGCCGGGGCCAGCCGGTTTCTCACTGCCAATCTGATCAGTCAGGCAGCCTATGCCAGCGCGGATACCGCGATCCTGGTCCAGGGGTACAACTTCCCGGATGCTCTGTCTGCCGGCCCCCTGGCTTATGCACTGAACGCACCGATCCTTCTGACGGAAAAAGCCAAACTGACTCCTTCGACCCAGGAGGAACTCCTGCGGCTGGGCGTAAAAAATGTTGTGATCCTGGGTGGGTCCTTTGCCATCGACCCAGCGGTGGATCAGGCCATCCAAGATCTTGGCATGACGGTGGAGCGGATCAGCGGCGTGGATCGCTATGAAACGGCTCTGAAAACGGCTATGAAACTTGAAACCGCAGCGGGACCGAAATCTTCCGCTTTCCTGGCATCGGGTCTGAAATTCCCGGATGCCCTGGCCGCCGGCAGTGTGGCCGCAAGACAGGGACTGCCGATCCTCCTTACGGACGGCAACAAGCTGTCGCAGGAAACACTGGACTACCTGATAAATAAAAACATCAAACAGATCACCCTGATCGGCGGAACGCTGGTGATCTCCCCGGAGATCGAGACGCATCTCAAGGGTCTGGGCATCGCGGTGACTCGTCTGGGCGGTGAAACCCGAGCTGAAACCTCGACGCTCATCGCAAAAACCTATTTCGACCGCAACCTTCGCGCCTTTGCCGTCAACGGGTGGACCTTTGCCGACGGTCTGGCCGCAGCCCCCTTTGCAGCCCGCCTCGATGCACCCATCCTCCTGGCAGGCAAGGACGAGGTGGACTCCAGTGTCACCGGATACGTTGAAACGTCCTCCGTACGGACCATTTGGGTGGTGGGCGGAGATCTGGTCGTCGGGAAAACGGTCCGCAATCAGCTGCTGCAGTCTATGACGCTGCAGTAAGCGGCATGATCCAGCTCACCAATCATGAATTATGATCAAGGTCACAAACAGCGCTCTGAGATCAGGGGCGCTGTTTTTGCTTCATGGCCATGTTTTTGACCGCAGCGCATGTTTTTGACTGCAGGTCGTCTTTTTGACCGCAGGTTT
>CAYYVR010000027.1:10069-14042 GCA_964475185.1 uncultured Clostridium sp.
GTTTTTGAGCACAGGTCTTGTTTTTGCACAGGTCTTGTTTTTGCACAGGTCTTGTTTTTGAGCGTAGCTCTTGTTTTCGGCAACTGCCCTTGTTCTTCAGGAGTACAACAGGGGATTGGAAAAACAGCGGTTCGGTGAACGTCGTGAATCGATCCATGGATCCATGAGGGAACGTTTCACGGCAGGGCTCTAATATTTACATATTGGAATATTCTGGAATATCGGGACTTCAGGAAACTGTGTCATGAGGAGGATCCTGGGGAAGGGCGGGAGTATTTATCGATTTAATGGGTATCTGACGCAGCGTTTGTAACGGGCACATATCGGAAATATTGCAATGA
This sequence comes from uncultured Clostridium sp., assembly GCA_964475185.1. Taxonomy (GTDB): domain Bacteria; phylum Bacillota; class Clostridia; order Clostridiales; family Clostridiaceae; genus JG1575. The sequence goes on from CAYYVR010000027.1 coordinate 10,411, forward strand.
TGAATAAATATAAAAGAAGTTAAAGGCTCTTGAGATTGTAATTATTATAAATTTAAATGAATTTAAAGTGTAAAAATCGGATTTTTCCATAATCCACATTGGATAAATATACGTTTTGAAAATAAATCATGATACAATAAATCCCTCATTAAAATATAGGGGGATTTATTTTGAATAGGTTAAAAAGGGGCGTTTCTCAATTCTTTGTGCGGTTAGTACTCATTCTTGTATCCTTTTCTTTTTTTGGGTCTCAGGCAATGGCTGATGTTTCCACCATTTCCCTGGGGGATCTTCAGGTGTTCAATGGTGCCAACCGCTATCTGACAGCCAATCTCATCAGTCAGGCATCCTATGATTCAGCAGATACAGCGATCCTGGTGGATGCCACCAACTTTCCGGATGCGCTGGCCGCCGGACCGCTGGCCCGGGCCTTTGAGGCACCGATCCTTTTGTCCAGCCCGACCAGCCTGAATCCAGAGACCCGGCAGGAATTGTCCCGACTGGGGGTCAGCCAGGTCTTTATCATCGGCGGCACCGGTGCGATCTCGCTTACGGTGGAAAATACTCTTTTGAGCCTCGGATACCGTGTTCAGCGGATCCAGGGGGCCTCGCGCTATCATACGGCCGTTGAAGTGGCAAAAGTACTTCAGGCAAAGCTGGGTACGGTCAGTCGGGCGGTCATCACGGTGGGGGATCATTTTGCCGACGCACTGTCTGCCGGCAGCTATGCTTCCCGGGATGTGTACCCGATCCTTCTGACAGAGCGGTATTCTGTCCCCCAGGCGACCATCGATCATCTGGTCAGGAATCGGATCGCCTTTGTCGATCTCATCGGGGGAGACCTGGTCATCGACGAAGCGGTGGTCCGTCAGCTGCAAAGTGCCAACATTCTGGTGGACCGGATCAGCGGGAGTGACCGGATCCAGACATCCACCCGGATCGCCAACCGGTTCTTCGGCCGATCCACTCATGCGATCATTGCCAATGGCTGGAATTTTGTCGATGCGCTGGCAGCCACGCCTTTTGCCGCTAAAAACAACGCGCCGATCCTTTTGGTGGATCAGTCCTCGGTCCAGCCCGTGGTGATGGACTATCTGCGGTATTACCGGGTAAACAAGGTCCATGCCACCGGCGGAGAACTGGTCATTTCAAAAACAGTCCGGGATCAGGTCCAGACTTCCATCAACGATGAACTGTTCTCCATCCGGGTCAGAAACAGCGATGGCAGCTACGCGACTAAAACTGTGGTGGGCCGGACCTGGGAGACTTATGCCAGAGAAGCCTTCGATCTGCAGAATCAGCATCGGATCAAAAACGGCCAGCGGGCACTGACCTGGTCGGATGGACTGGCTGATCCGGCAAAACTCCGCACAGCTGAGCTGTCGATTCTGTTCAGCCATACCCGGCCCGACGGAACCTCCTGCTATACCGCGGCAACGACCCAGACCTTCAACGGTGAGAATGTGGCCGCCGGTTATTTCACCCCGCAGGAAGTGTTCGAAGCATTCAGGGCTTCCTCCGGCCATAATGCCAACATGCTCAATTCGACCTACACCAAGGGAGCCTTCGGCTGCATCGTCATCGACGGGCAGTTTTACTGGACGGCGCTCTTTGCCCGCTAGATCCGCTTTCCTGGTTGCATGACTGGACAAACTCAAATGCAGCAGACATGGGGGTCGTTTTGAAATAGAATCGCCGGCAACATGGGATGGCAGAGTATGAGAGGCGGGCAATTTCCTGTTGCTGTGATTTGGGTCAATCTCTCAGTGAGTTGATGGTCCTTTATTTCAAAGGATTTTCAGCTTCGGCAGGGTAAGGTTTGGCTTCAACAGGCTAAGATTCGCCTTCGGCAGGTCTGAAGTGGGCTGAGGTGACGGAGCCGATCTGCAGATAGTATAATGATCTTATCGACTGGATCAGACGGAGGGAGGGGAGAGACCATGAGGATCGGACAATTTGCAGAAACATATGATGTGACACAGGATACGGTGCGCTACTATCTGGAACGGGGACTTTTAGTTGCCCGCAAACGCGGGGAACAATATTACTTCACCGAAGCGGATGGCCGGGATCTGGCCAAAATCCTGGAACTTAAAAATCTGGAGTTTTCCCTCAACTGCATCCAGGATATCCTGATGACACAAAGGCTGTCCGGTGAAAATACCGACGTCTACCGTCAGCGGTATCTTGCCTGTCTGGAACAAAAACAGCAGCAGGTGGAGAATGAACGGGTGCGGTATGAGAAACTGGGTGAACAAATTCGGGAAAAGATCCTGAGGCTGAAATCCGAGCAGAATTTTGAAGGAACCCATCTGGGCTTTCCGCTGTCTTCTCTGGGCCTTTTGTCCTGTCCGGGTTGCCGTGAACCGCTTACTCTGGCGGAGGGGACCTTTGCTGAGCATATGATCATGGAAGCCGCCCTGTCCTGCACCTGCGGGTTCAAAGCCAGAATCCACAAAGGGGTCTATATAGAAGACGCCTGTATCCGGCCGAAGCGCCTGGGGGATGAACCCATGCCCACCAAGGAGGAATTTCTGGCCAGTTCTTCCCATACCTATGTCAATCATCTCTATCAGACCATGGCTGCCATGGTGAAATTCCTTCAGGCCGGACCGAAACCCAACTTCATTCTGGAACTGAACAACTGTGTCGGCTTCTTTCTGATGCAGTATATCCAGGATCTGCCCGCGTCTGCCACGTATATCCTGGTGGATCATGACCTGGACCGGATGATGAGGATGAAGCAAAATCTGGAACTGTACGATGATCATCGACGCTTTTTATTCCTTTGCTGTGATTACCATCGGCTCCCTCTGGCGGATGGCTCAGTAGACTGCATGGTGGATAACGGAATGAGCCGGACATATCAGATCGAAGCGGAGGAATATCTACCGTCCCTGCTTCATCATCTCCTGGCAGACGGGGGAATTTATATCAGTGCATCGATGTTTTTCGGAGAAAACTCCAGGCGGGATCCGGCATCGATCCCGCCCAGAGGCTGGTATCAGGAACGAGAGATCCTCAGGCGGCTGACAGATGCCGGCTTGTCCGTCGAGGAAACCACTCAGGTCGGTCCGGCTTTTCAGGAAGGCAATATCAGCAAGGATTTCATCGATATGGAGATTTATCAGCTCATCGTCCGGTCGATCAAACAGGTCGTCCCCTGGGATCCCCAGTAATGGCCGGGTCCGTTCGTCATCTTCAGCGCAGACATCCGGATCACTTTTAGGCACCCAAACCCTTTAAGATAACTATAAGACTTAATATCTTCAGCGGTTGACGGCGTCATGAGGCGCCATGGAGTCATCGGATCATGCATCTGAGAAGAATTCCACGCTAAGCCAAATCCAAAAAACAATAACAGATATTGAAAAACAGAAACCTTGGGTCAACCCCATGGTTTCTGTTTTTCTCTTGTGATGAGAGCTCTTTTAATTGATTGACATGGTCTTGAGACGAGAAAGTAACATTACAGTATAAGTTACAGGATTAACAAACTATAAAAACATAATAGATTGTTTGTCATTGTAGTTTTCAGCATTCAGTATAAAGTTCGGTTCGGAATCATACTGACATCAGAGTCTGACAGGTTGAGGTATGGCGCTGATGCAGGGACCAATCAGGGAATCGAT
>CAYYVR010000027.1:14142-16109 GCA_964475185.1 uncultured Clostridium sp.
ACCACTGGAGCGGGTGACACCACGACGGGCGGATCGCAGGCATCGGGGGCCTACACGGCAGGCACCTATGTGGAAACGGTCCAGGGGCACAATGGCGAAATGAAAGTGGAAGTGGTCTTCACCGCCGATAAAATCGACGCTGTGAAGATCCTGGCCCATGAAGAATCCCCGCAGATCAGTGATCTTGCCATCGAGCGGATCCCCCAGGAGATCGTTGACGGTCAGACTCTGGCGGTGGACACTGTTTCCGGCGCCACGGTGAGTTCCACCGCGATCCTGACGGCCGTGGAGCAGGCTGCGGTGAAAGCCGGTGCCGATATTGCAAAGTTAAAGGAAAATGGCGGAGAAACAGCCGCTGAAGATGTGACACTGACCACGGATGTCGTGGTGGTCGGCGGCGGCGGGGCCGGCCTGGCGGCAGCAGCTTCTGCCCAGGAACATGGCGCTGAAGTCATTGTGCTGGAAAAGCTGGCTCAGACCGGCGGATCCACGGCATTATCCGGCGGCGGCATCGCAGCCACGGGGACGTCGTTCCAGGAAGAGCGGGGCATCGAAGATACCAAGGACTCCTGGATGGCGCTCTGGAAGGAACGCCAGGCCACGTCCAATCCCGATGGATTGTACCCGGATTATGATTTTGTCGATCAATTCATGGACGCTGCGGTGGTGACCACCGAATGGCTCCATGAATATATCAAGCATGAGTATGGCGCCGTCGCCGGATTCGGTATGGATCCCGTGGAGCGTCTCCATTTCCCGAAACCGGAAGGGGACGTCAGCAATGGCTCCATCATCACATCGAAGATCGAAGGGTTCATCACCGACAAGGGAGCCCAGGTCCTGACGGAAACGGCCGCAAAGGAGCTCATCGTGGATGCTGACGGCAATGTCACGGGAGTCATCGCCGAAGGCAAAAACGGCGAGGTCACCATCAATGCCAAAAAGGTCATTCTGGCAGCCGGCGGGTTTGCCCGCAGTGCCGAACTGCTTGAAAAATGGGTGCCAGAGGCTAAGGAAACTGCCAATATGACCATGGCCGGTGTCGGCTCCACCGGAGACGGCATCGTCATGGCGGAGGCCATCGGAGCGGCTCTGTATGAAGAACCCTGGGTCATCGGGTTGGGTATCGGCGCCCGGATCCCCGGCACATCGTCCCTGATGATGGACTGGTCGAAACTCTACGTCAATACCAAGGGCGAGCGCTACACCAATGAGCAGATCCACTATGCCATTGCCACCAATAAGCTCATCGAACAGGAAGGCACCTGGGTCATCATGGATTCCTCAGAGGCCAACCAGACCGTCATCGATGCCCTGGAAGCGGCAGCACCGTCGGAGGAATTCGTCCAGGCAGATACTTTTGAAGACCTGGCCAAAGCCATGGGCGTTCCGGAGGAGACCTTCCTCGCCACCATGGAGACCTACAATGTCGGCGCCAAAGCCGGGGAGGATGCCCTTGGCAAGTCCAGGGACTTCCTGCCTGCCGTTGAAGCAGCCCCCTATTACGCGGTGAAGTTCTATCCCATGACCATGGGGACCTTCGGCGGGGTCAAAACCAACGACAGCTACCAGGTCCTTAAAGCCGACGGCAGCATCATCCCCAACCTCTATGCCGCCGGAGAAAATGCCAACAAGATCCTCTACAATCAGGTCTATATGTCCGGCAGTGCCGTTCAGTTTGCCCTGACCAGCGGCCGCATCGCCGGTCAGCACGCAGCCGAAACGCTCAATGACTAATAAGATTCGCCGGCCTTCATGCTGAAGGCCGGCATCCGATTCAAGTAAACACCGGGCTCCCCCGGCAGATGTTCCAGGGATCATCTGCCGGGGGAGCTTGTTCAGCTTTTGACTGATTTTTGAAATTTTTTCAAAAAAAACACATTTTTAGCATGGATATGATTTAATAACTCCCATATTGTAAACGTTTATTGCCATTATCCTATAGTTTCAAAGTTGCGGATGAACGG
>CAYYVR010000027.1:16209-18070 GCA_964475185.1 uncultured Clostridium sp.
TGCAGGATGTGATCGATGCACAGACTGCAGGCATTGGTACGATGTACCATGAGAATCTGATTCCCGCCATTGTCGTGGAAGAGGACATGTACTGGGAAGCGGGGGGATACAGTCCCTATGATATCTATATCTCTCCCGACGCGACTCTTTTTGTTGAGGGTGGGGCCTATGTCAACGGCGATGTCATCAATTACGGGATCATCGCGCTGGCTGGCGAAATGGAAGCCAATGATGTCTATGCCAATGATTTTAAAGAATATTACGATGGCATGGACATCTATTATGGTGACATTCTTGATTTTGGCGGCGGATCGGTTTATTCCTACGGGATCCAGTCCATTCTGGATCTGCCCAGTGTTCCGGTCCATGTCTACAGTGATCTTCAGAAAAACTCCGCAGGGGTTCTGCCGCTTTTGGAAGGGGCCATTCTGCCGATTTTCGACCTGAGGATCGAGGGACAGCCGATCACTTTGGAATACAACGGCTCCTTCACATTGCCCAATTATTATGCCGGTTCCAAAACGTCACTGTTCTTTGAAATAACGGACTTCTTCGAGGAGCGGTTTACCGTCTCCTATGATCTCACAGAAGCGGCACCGAAAACCTTGTCCTCCATTGAGATCACCCAGCTGCCCGCCAAACTTGATTACAAAGTGGGAGAAACCCTGGATCTTACCGGACTCATGGTGTATGGCAATTACAGTGACAGCACGCGCTCATTGCTGACTGTGACCAATGCCAATGTGACGGGATTCAACAGCTCAGTGCCCATGGCGAATCAGGTGCTGACGGTAACGGTGGAAGGCCTGCAGGCTTATTTCCCGGTCAATATTTTACCGGCGGCCAATGTTTCGGTATTTGCCGGTATCAACCGGTTTGACACAGCCCGGATGGTCAGTGCCGCTTCCTACACGACAGCGGATACCGCTATTTTAGTTCTGGGCACCAATTTCCCGGATGCGCTGGCGGCAGGTCCTCTGGCTTATGCTCTGAATGCACCGATCCTTCTGACCCATACCAATGCAATAGATCCTTTCACCAGTCAGGAACTGGAACGTCTTCAGGTGCGCAAGGTCATCATCATGGGCGGCGACCTCGTCATCAGCCCCACGGTGGAAGCGCAGCTCAAAGAACGTTATCAGGTGCAGCGAATTGCCGGCTACAATCGCTACAACACAGCCGTTCTGGCAGCACAAGAGCTGAAACTCTTCCGGGGAACACCGGCCTCCGCCATCATTACTTCGGGTGTCGATTTTGCCGATGCGCTCTCTGCCGGAAGCTATGCAGCGATCAATGGCTATCCGCTGGTCCTCACGGACGGCAAGGCCATGACCACAGAAAACCTTAATTTCCTGACCGACAACGGCATTAAGAACGTCACCATTATGGGCGGCGAAGCCATTGTCTCCCTGGCCATTGAAAATCTGCTGAAAAACCGCGGGATCACCGTGGAACGGATCTTCGGCGGAACCCGTGCCGATACCTCCGCAGCCATGGCCAATAAGTACTTTGCCAACTCCAATTACGCCATCGCTGCCAATGGATGGACCTTTGCCGATGCACTGTCGGCCATTCCCTATGCAGCCCGGCTGAACGCTCCGATCCTTCTGGTTCGCCAGAATTACGTGGAACTGTCGCTGCGTAATTACCTGGGGGCCGCACCGATCCACGCGATCCAGGTGGTCGGCGGTGAGATCGTCGTATCTGTTAAGGTTCGCAATGATCTTCTGATTGCGATCCAGTAATAAAACACCAAGAGCGGACTGCCTTGACCGGGCAGTCCGCATTATTCTTTTTTGGAGAACCTAGCCCCTTATCCGCATGGTGGCGGTCAACATAGCATGTGGCGGTCAACATAGCA
>CAYYVR010000027.1:18170-20689 GCA_964475185.1 uncultured Clostridium sp.
TAGCCCCTTATCCGCATGGTGGCGGTCAACATAGCATGTGGCGGTCAACATAGCAGGTGGCGGTCAACATAGCATGTGGCGGTCAACATAGCATGTGGCGGCCAACATAACAGGTGGCGGTCAACATAGCAGGTGGCGGCCAACATAACAGGTGAAGATCAACAAAGCAGGAGCCGATCAAAACAGCAAAGGGGAGACACAATCTCCAGGGTATGCCAAACCGCTATTTCACAGGGACTCATCGTTTGATTTCTTCCTTAAGCGGGTTTTAGCGTCTCATGTTGATTCAGCTGCCTGACCCGGACCGATTGGATGGAAAGGGCGAATGCCATGAGGGGAGCGTATCTTCCTGAACCCGTTGAAAATTTTGATGCAAATATTTAAGAACGGGAGATTCTTTTCTTCTGCTTTACTTGGTATAATTTGAAAATAACAATCAATAAAACCTTTTCAGGCAGGAGGCCGTATGAAAGACAGCATTCGATGGATCCGTGGTGTGGCGATGGCGTTGGCCATGGTGTTGGGCATGCAGGTGGGGGCGGGATTCCCCGATGGGACTGTGATTTGGGCAGATGAAGCAGGCGTAGCTGAAGGGGGAACCCGGGAAACGGCGCCGGATCCCATACCCGGGAAACTGCAGGATAAATCCCTGCAGCGCAGGGCGGCAGCAGTGAAAAATGACGGATCGGCGATTTCCGGAAAAGCCTGGAATGGGCTGAGTGAGGTGAAGGCTCCGGCTGAAATGAAGCGTCTCAGTGATCTGATCCGGGAGCAGACTGAAAAGGCTGAATCAGAGCAGCAGTTACTGGGGGCGGCTGAGCCCATGTTTTACCATTCCATGCCGGCGGTGGTCATCGATGTACCCGTAATCTGGGATCAGGCGGAGGTGGATTATCTCAATCATGATCTCTGGATCGCACCGGAAGGACTGCTCCTGATCCAGGGAGATGTATGGCTGGACGGCGATCTCTATAACTACGGCGGTGTCATCCTGGAGGGGAATTTTGAGGCGGACTTCATCTACACGACACGAATGATCGATGCGGAACTTTGGGAACTCCCGGGTGACTTTGGTCTGGTCGGATTGTCGGATGTGTACTCCTACCCGCTCATGGCGCTGACGGATATCCCGCTGTTTCCCTATGAAGTGGCCTCTGATCTGCAGGTGGATGTCAATCAGCGAATGGAGAACTTCGGGGTGGGCACCCTCACCCTGTTTGAGATGGCCATCGATAATGAGCCGGTGGTGATGGCTGCTGATGGGTCCGTTTACTACTATAACTATTTTGTGGGGGACAAAACCGAAATCAAGCTGACGCTGACGGATCCGCTGGGGCAGGTTTATTCGTACGTCATCCCACTGACGAAGAAGATCGTAACGGGGATTGTGATCGATCAGACGCCGCTGAAAACCAGGTATCAGCTGGGCGAGGCACTGGATCCAGCCGGAATCGGCATTCGCGCCTGTTATTCGGATGGTACCTCCGATGGCGTCCGCCCTGGATACTACACGATCACAGGGTATGACAGCAGTGTCCTGGTGTACGGTCAGATCCTGACTGTGACGGTGGAAGCCTTCACCGCCACGTTCACGGTGGACATCGTTCCCAAAGCCAATGTGCAGGTCTTTGCCGGCACCACCCGGTTTGACACGGCCCGGCTCATCAGTCAGGCCATGTATGAGTCTGCGGATACGGCGATCCTGGTGAAAGCAGATAATTTTCCGGATGCCCTGGCCGCAGGGCCGCTGGCCTACGCACTGAATGCACCGATCCTTCTGACGGCGACGGGTTCCCTGGATCCGGTGACCCGCCAGGAACTGGTCCGGCTGGGAGTCAAAGACATCATCATCATGGGCGGGAACCTGGTGGTGAGCCAGGCCGTGGAGGAAGAGCTGAAGCAGACCTGGCAGGTGCGGCGCATCGCCGGCGCCAATCGCTATGACACGGCACTGTTGGCAGCCAGGGAACTGATCAAATACCGGGGGATCCCAGAGCAGGTGATCATAGCCTCCGGTGTCAGTTTTCCTGATGCATTGGTTGCCGGAAGCTATGCCGCGAAAAACGGCTATCCGATGCTTCTGACCGATGGCAAATCCCTGACGGCGGATACCATGAATTTCATCCGGTCCAGTGACATCAAAAATGCCTATCTCATGGGCGGGCCCCTGGTCATATCCAATGCAGTCGCCGATCAGCTGCTGGGGTACCGCTGGGAGCGGCTCGGCGGAGTGGACCGGATCCATACGTCCACCATCATGGCGAGACAATTCTTTCTGGATTCAGAATATGCTTTCGTTGCCAATGGCTGGACCTTTCCCGATGCCCTGGCAGCGGCCCCCTATGCCGCCCGCCTCGATGCGCCGGTGCTTCTGATCAGGAAAGATGCCATCGATCCCGGGGTGAAAGAGTATTTCTTCTATGCCGAGGTCCACACCGCCTTCGTTGCCGGAGGCGAGTTCGTGGTCTCAGCCAAAGCCCGCGATGACCTGCTGGCGACGCTTCAGGAAAATTAGGAGA
>CAYYVR010000028.1:0-17243 GCA_964475185.1 uncultured Clostridium sp.
TCATCTGATCTCATCTGATTTCATCTCATCTGGTCTCATTTGTTTTTGAGCATTTGATTCCTTTTGATTCTTCGCCAGGGCGATAGATTGAAAGATCGCGATCATTTTATCATTCGGCATCTTATCACCATCATCTTAATTTTTCCAAAGCAGGTGAACCATGGAACTTGATTTAAAAAGTCTGACTCTGAACGAACTGAGGGAATTGGCGAAAGCCAATCAGATCAAAAGCATCGCCAAATACCGCAAGCAGGAGCTGGTGGAATTGCTGGAAGAGATCCTGCGCCATGAAGACCAGGTTCAGGAAGCCGGGATGCAACCGGAGCCGCTTCAGGACATGGACGAGATCCAGCGGGAAGTCCCCAGAACGGACGATCCATCCGACGAGTCCGACACAGCCAAGGCGGCGGGTGAAGCCCGGGGCGGCGAGGATCTCTCCCGTCAGACCCGGGGTGACAGTTCCCAGACCAGCGGACGGGGGGCAGAGCAAAAGGGAAGTGACGAGGCCGAAGCGGCGGAATCTGCAGCAACGGGCGCCAAAGCTCAGACGCCAGTGCCTGCCAGGGAAGCGCTCTACGTGGATCGCAATGGGGTGGCCCTGAAGGAGAAGCTGACCCGGCGGGAGGATCCCGGTCCGAGTCCCGGCACCGGCAACGGGGACCGGCGCAGTTTCAGTGACCGTTCCGCTGACAGAGATCGTCCGGACCCGGAGGAGCGGACTTTTCCGCCCGACACCATCGATGTATCGGGGATCCTGGAGATCATGGATCAGAACAGCTTTGGATTTTTGCGGGGGGACAATTATCTGACGACGCCTGATGATATCTACGTGTCACCCACCCAGATCCGGCGGTTCCGGCTCAAGACCGGTGACGAGATCGCAGGGAAGACCCGGCCGGCCCGGGAAGGGGAAAAGTTCCGGGCACTGTTTTTCGTGGACCGGGTCAACGGAGATGCGCCGGGATTCGCCATCAGCCGGCGTGAATTTGATACGCTGACGCCGATCTATCCCAGTGAACGGCTGCGCCTGGAAGTTCCCTGGCGCAATGACATGTCGACACGGATCATGGATATCATCAGTCCCGTGGGCAAGGGACAGCGCGGTCTCATCGTGGCACCGCCCAAGGCCGGAAAAACCACGATCCTTAAAAAGATCGCCCAGAACATCCACACCAATAATCCGGAAGTGGTCCTCATCGTTCTGCTCATCGACGAGCGGCCGGAGGAAGTCACCGATATGCGGGAATCCATTGACGGTGAAGTGATTTATTCGACCTTCGATGAAGATCCGATGAATCACATCAAAGTGGCGGAAATGGTGCTGGAACGTGCCAAACGGCTGGTGGAACACAAAAAAGATGTCGTGATCCTTTTGGATTCACTGACCCGGCTGTCCAGAGCCTATAACCTCACCGTGACCCCGTCGGGACGGACATTGTCCGGCGGTCTGGATCCGGCGGCGCTGATCATGCCCAAGCGGTTCTTCGGCGCTGCCCGCAATATCCGCAACGGCGGATCGCTGACCATTCTGGCCACGGCGCTCATCGATACCGGCAGCCGGATGGATGATATGATTTTTGAGGAGTTCAAGGGGACCGGCAATATGGAAGTGCATCTTGACCGCAAGCTCCAGGAACGCCGGGTTTTCCCGGCCATCGATATCTACCGCTCAGGCACGCGCAAAGAGGAGCTGATCATGGATGGCGATGAGATCGAAGCCGTCCGAAAGATCCGGCAGCTGCTCTATCGCAGCGCTGAGGTCAGCCGCGTAACGGAGGAACTCATCTCACTCATGGATAATTCAGAAGACAATGCAGAGTTCATCGATGCGCTCCAGCGGATCCAGATCTGATCTCGGCAGCGGCAGCCAGGGAATGGGAAAAAAGCTGGAAAAACTGTATAAATGAAAGGATCCCACGGCGAAAACCGTGGGATCCTTTGGGATATATGCCAGCTGGCTTATTCCTCTGTATTTTCTTCGACTGGGGCGTCAACAGGCGCAGCGTTCTTGATCGTTCTCTTCTCGAATTTCTTCTTGAAGCGGTCAACTCTTCCACCGACGTCAACGATCTTCTGTTTGCCTGTGTAGAAAGGATGGCACTGAGAACATATTTCTACCCTCAGTTCGTCCTTGACGGAGCCGGTAACGAAGGTATTTCCACATGCACACTTGACAACTGCTTCATGGTTGTATTTTGGATGTATGCCTTCTCTCATTTTTTTCACCTCGAATCATAATTTGTCACATTAGGTATCAATTAACTATTCAATGATATCAGAGTGAGTCTTGTAAAGTCAATATTTTTCTCGTAATTCAGCCCGATTTACAGTATAATAGTATATTGAGAATGGAATGCAAAAAATGCGAAAACTGAAACACACAATACAGGAACGAGGAAGACAATGGCTAAATTATATTTCAGATACGGAGCAATGAATTCCGGAAAATCCACCGCCCTGATGCAGGTCGCCTTCAACTATGAAGAACGCGGGATGCACGTATTTCTGATCAAACCGCAGATCGATACGAAAGGGGGCACCACGCTGGTCTCCCGGATCGGGGTCAGTCGCTTCGTGGATTACCTGGCCCAGCCTGCCGATGATCTGTTTGCGATCGTGAAGGATCAGCATGAAAAAGATCCCATCCACTGCATTCTGGTGGATGAAGCTCAGTTTTTGAAAACGGCTCAGGTGGATCAGCTCCTGGCGGTGACCATCAAGCTGAAGATCCCGGTCATTGCCTATGGTCTGCGGACCGATTTCTCAACCAATGGTTTCGAGGGTGCCCAGCGTATGCTGCTTCTGGCGCATTCCATCGAGGAAATGAAAACCATCTGCACCTGCGGCCGCAAAGCGACCTTCAACGGCCGGAAAGTCAACGGAGAATTTGTCTTCGAAGGCGAACAGGTGGCCATTGATAACCAGGCGGATGTGGTATATCAGTCCCTGTGCCCGGATTGCTACTTTCGGCTGAAGGACGAATACGAGGCGAAAAAAGCGAAAAAACGCTGATTGCATTCTTTCAGGGATGTCATCGATATCAGCCGGTCACCGGCGGCAGATGGAGCCGTTCCCAAAGCGGCGGCAAATCAATTTTAAAAAGGAAACATGCAAGTTATGAAAAATGTAGGAGGACAGGCGGTCCTTGAAGGGGTCATGATGCGGGGGAGCCACTGTGTGGCAACATCCGTCCGGACACCCGGCGGGGTCATCCAAACGCTGACAGAACCAATTCAATATCATCGTTCCGCTCTGCGTAAAACGCCTGTTTTGCGCGGGATGTTCAATCTGGCGGACTCCCTGACCACCGGCATGAGAGTCATGAATTACGCCTCCCAGTTTTTCGAGGAAGAAGCGGAGAAACCATCCCGGGTCGAAGTCTTTGTCGACAAAATTTCAAAAGGCCGGGGCGATTCCGTCTTTCAGGGACTGACCATTGCGTTATCCATTGGCATCGCGCTGCTCTTTTTCACCGTTCTGCCGACCCTGTTGGCCCGTTTTCTGATCCAGCCGGAAGGAAACCGGCTGAGCCTGAATCTTCTGGAGGCGCTGATCAAGGTGGTGCTGTTCATTCTGTATCTGTTCGGGATCTCACGGATCCCCGAGATCCACCGGGTCTTCAAATATCACGGCGCCGAGCACAAAGTCATCGATGCCTACGAACATGATCTGGAACTGACCATTGAAAATGTCCGCCGGTCTTCACGGTATCATGCCCGCTGCGGAACCAATTTCATGTTCCTGGTGCTGATGGTGTCGATCCTGGTGTTTACCTTCGTGCCCAGCTTTGACCCTGTGGTCCGGGTGATCTCAAAGATCCTCCTGATCCCGGTGGTCTCGGGTCTGACCTTTGAATTGATCCTCTGGCTGGGTGCCAATGAGTCCGGACTGTCCCGGGCCATCAGCCTGCCCGGCAAAATGATGCAGCGCATCACCACCGCTGAACCCGATGACGCCATGATCGAAGTGGCCATCACCGCCCTGAAACGGTCGGAAGATCTGCCCTGGACGGTGAAAGAACTGAAGGCCTATGCCGATGAACGGCTCAGGGGCCTGGACGGGGCAGCCCTGGACCGCGACGTGATCCTGGCCCACGTAACGGGATATGACCGGTCCTATCTCTTGGCTCATCCCGAAGCGGCCGTTCCCTTCGCTGATTTTGAACGCTTCAGGGAACTCATCGACAGGCGGCGGACGCACATGCCGGTGAGTTATATCATCGGGCATAAAGAATTCATGGGCCTGGACTTTGTGGTCAATGAACATACGCTGATCCCCCGGCCCGACACCGAGACCCTGGTGGAGGAGGCTGCCGGATTCCTGGAGAGCCTGAGCGCGAACCAGGCGGCGATTCGGATTTTGGACCTATGCGCCGGATCCGGCGCCATCGGTCTGTCTCTGGCTCACCGGTTCCCGCAGAGCCAGCTGGTCCTGGCGGATATCAGTCCCCGCGCCATGGCGGTGGCAAGGCTCAATGCGCAGAATCTTGGCGTTGAGGATCGCACCGAGTTCATGGTCGGAGATCTGTTTGACGCCGTCTCCGGCGCAGACAATTTTGATGTCATCGTGTCCAACCCGCCCTATATCAGAAGCCGCGACATGCGGACGCTGCCCCGGGACGTTCGGGAATACGAACCCCGCCAGGCACTGGACGGCGGTGATTCCGGTCTTGATTTTTATGAGCGGATCTCGGACAAAGCCCGCCAGTATCTGGTGGACGGCGGCGGCCTGTTCTTTGAGATCGGCGCCGACCAGGCAAAGGAAGTGTCTGAGCAGCTGCAGCGGTTCAACTGGCAGGGCATCCGGGTGATCAATGATCTGGCCGGAAAAGCAAGGGTGGTCCGTGCATCCTGGATCCGGGATTTGTAGCGCAGCTTTCTGAAGATCCCGAAGTATGCGACGAAACGACTGCAAAACAAATCTATGTGAAAAAGAAATGGAGTGTGATAAATATGCTGGATCGACTCAGCTTTATCGAAAATAAATACGACGAATTATCTCATCAGATCTCAGACCCTGTCATCATGCAGAATCAGGCGGAATGGCAGAAACTGGTCCGGGAACATGCAGAACTGGAAGAGATCGTGACCAAATACCGCGCCTACCGGACCCGGGAAGCGCAGCTGGAAGAAAACAAGGCCATGCTCTCGGAAAACGGACTGGATCAGGACATGAAGGAAATGTTCCAGGAGGACAATAAGATCCTGGAAGCCGAACTCCAGCAGATCCGCGATGAGATCCAGATCCTGATGATCCCCACCGATCCCAATGACAAGCGCAACGTGTTCGTGGAGATCCGCGGCGGCGCCGGCGGAGATGAGGCCGCATTGTTTGCCCACTCGCTGTACCGGCTCTATGTCAAATATGCCGAGGCCAGAAACTGGAAAGTGGAACTGATGTCAGTCAATGAGACCGACATCGGCGGGTTCAAGGAAGTGGTCTTCATGATCAAAGGCGACGGGGCCTATTCCCGGCTCAAATATGAGTCCGGCGTCCATCGCGTCCAGCGGGTACCGGAGACGGAGTCCTCGGGCCGCATCCATACCTCCACTGCCACCGTGGCCGTTCTGCCTGAAGTGGATGATGTGGATGTCCAGATCGATCCCAATGATCTGCGCATCGATGTGTACCGGTCTTCGGGCAATGGCGGACAGTCCGTCAATACCACGGACTCGGCCGTGCGCATCACCCATATCCCGTCGGGACTGGTGGTGGCCATGCAGGATGAAAAGTCCCAGCTCAAAAACAAGGAAAAGGCCATGAAAGTCCTCAAGGCGAGACTCTTCGAGATCGCCCAGAATGAGCGCAGCCAGAACATCGCCGATGAACGCCGCTCCCAGGTCGGGACCGGAGACCGCTCCGAGCGGATCCGGACCTATAACTATCCGCAGGGACGGGTCACGGATCACCGCATCGGTCTGACGTTGTACAAACTGGATACCTTCATGGATGGAGACATCGACGAGATGCTGGATGCCCTGGTTGCCTACGATCAGAGTGAAAAGATGAAACTCATGGGATCTGACCAGAATCAATGATCCAAAATGCAGCTTCCTTCGGGAGACTGCATTTTTTGAAGGGTTTTCCAAAGCGGCTGCCCCGACCTGAAGGGGAGGGCAGCCTGCCCAGGCTGACGTCACGGAAATAGGAGGCTGACATGGAAGAAATGCACATTAAGACCCGCTGCTTCGATCTCACCGCAATGGATGAGACGCGGCGGCAGACCATCTGTGAAGCGGCCGGGGCGGTGATCCGCCAGGGCGGCACGGTGGTGTTCCCGACGGAGACGGTATACGGTCTGGGCGCCAATGCCTTAGATCCTGAAGCGGTCCGTTCGATCTACCGGGCCAAGGGGCGGCCCTCGGACAATCCGCTCATCATCCATGTGGCGGACTTCGACCTGACCGGCATTGTACGGGAGGTGCCGCCGCAGGCTCAGATGCTCATGAAGAAATACTGGCCGGGCCCGCTGACGCTGATCCTGAAAAAAGCACCGGGCGTTCCCGATGAGACCACCGGTTCTCTGGACACCGTGGGGGTCCGCATGCCGGATCAGCCGGCCGCCCTGGCGCTGATCCGGGCCAGCGGCACCGTCGTGGCCGCGCCGTCGGCCAACATATCCGGCCGGCCGTCGCCCACGACCTATGAGCGCTGCATCCAGGATCTGGCAGGCCGGGTGGATGTCATCCTCGGTATGGATCCCTCCCGGGTGGGCCTGGAGTCCACCATCCTGGATCTGTCCGGAGAGGTGCCGGAACTGCTGCGGCCCGGTGCCGTGACCCTGGAAGACCTCAGGTCTGATCTGGGAGAAGTCCGCTATGCGCCGTCGGCATCGCTGAAGGAGGATGAAGCCCCCCGGGCTCCCGGGATGAAATACCGTCACTACGCCCCCAATGCCCGGGTCACATTGTTTCAGGGCGATCCGGAACCGGTGCGCCGGCATATGCTGGATCGCCGGCAGTCGGATACGCTGCTGATCTTCATCGATGCCAATGGGCCGAAAGAGCCGGCGGATGACCCGTCAGGGACCGTCCGCTTCGGCTCCGTGGAAGAAGCGGCCCGCCGCATCTTTGAAACGCTGCGCCTGGCCGATGATGGCGGCGCCAGGCAGATCTGGATCCAGGCCGTGGCAGAGACCGGGCTCGGCCTGTCGCTGATGAACCGGCTCAAAAAAGCTGCCGCCTATGAGATCGTGGAGGTGAAGGAATGAAAGTCATCTTTGTCTGTACGGGCAATACGTGCCGGAGCCCCATGGCAGAAGGGATCTTAAGACACCTGGCCCCGGATATCGACGTCGAATCCCGGGGGATCTTTGCCGTGCCCGGGACCCGTACCAGCGAACAGACCCGCCTGCTTCTGAACCAGCGGCTGGGTCTGGATTTGGATCACATGGCCAGGCAGCTGACCGACGAGGACTGCGCCAATACAGATCTGGTGTTGACCATGACCCGCGCCCAGGCTGACTTTGTCCGCAATCTCACCGACTGCGCCCAGGTCCTGACACTGAATGAATTCGCCGGCAGTCCCGCGGAGGTGGCCGATCCCTACGGCCAGTCCGGGGAAGCCTATGAGGCGACCTTCAGTCAGCTGATGGATCTGATCACCGCCGCCCTGGCACGGATCCGCCGGGAGTTTTTGACTTAGAAGAGTTTGCCATCTTCACGATCAGCCCCAAAAGCGCTGCCGCGGACTATCCCGGCCGGGAAGGGGAAGGACGCCGACCCGAGCCTGGCATCGAAGGGAGAAGGGGAACCGAAAAGGAGAAGGGGAACCGAATCCCAGATTCCCAGTGAAAAAACGGAAATAAGCAGCCGTTTTGATATATAATGGTAAAGAAAACGAGACGATTGGAAGAAAATATCCTTTGGTTTCCAAATCACCATCAGTACGGAGGAAAGATACAATGAGCACAGTTACAGAAATCAAACATCCGCTGATCCAGCACAAACTGGCCATCATCAGAGATAAGAATACCGGGTCCAAGGAGTTTCGAGAGGTCGTCGAAGAGATCGCCATGCTGATGGCCTACGAGGTCACCCGGAACATTCACACGGAAGAAGTCATCATCGATACGCCCATGGGACCCGCCAAATGCCAGATGCTCTCGGGCAAGAAACTGGCCATCGTTCCGATCCTGCGCGCAGGTCTGGGGATGGTGGAAGGGATGCGCAAGCTGATCCCGGCTGCCAAAGTCGGCCACATCGGCCTCTACCGCGACGAGACCACGCTGCAGCCTGTGGAGTATTTCTGCAAACTGCCCCAGGATATCCATGAAAGAGATATCATCCTGGTGGATCCCATGCTGGCAACCGGCGGATCGGCCATCGATGCGGTGACGCTGCTGAAACGGCGCGGCGCCAGTTCCATCCGGTTTGTTGGCCTGATTTCCGCCCCCGAAGGCATCAAGGCCCTGCAGGATGCGCATCCGGATGTCGACATCTATCTGGCCGCCATCGATGAAAAACTCAATGAACTGGGATACATCATTCCCGGTCTGGGTGATGCCGGGGACCGCCTGTTTGGAACGAAATAAAGGGGTCACCCGTTGAACTCCCCATTGGACCGGACCATACTCTGCCTGCGGCTGCAGCTGGCTATAATCAATAATTACAGAATGAACCGCATCCCCGTGAGATCCATCCGCCCATCTTTGGACGGACGCAATGAGGGATGCGATGAGCCGACAGGAGAGTCGAAATGAAAACTGAACTGAACCCTGAACTGAAACACCTGATCCAGAAGATCATTCAAATTTCACTGCTCATTGTGGTGCCCGCCAGTGCCCTTGCCTATTTCATCTGGAGTCCGCTGGCCATGCTGGCCCTGTTCTCCGGTGGGTTCCTGGCGGTGGGCGGGTTTATCCTCAGTGTCATCATCACCGAATATGTCCTTGCCCAGGGGGGCAGTGTAATCTTCACCATTGCGCTCCACTTCTTCAAAGTCATCACCACCGCCCTGATCGCCTGGCTCTTTGTCCGCCAGCAGGGGGTCCTGGGGATCTTCTTTGCCGTGGGGTACTCGGTGCTGGTGGTTGCCATCATGTTCTATACCAGAAAACTGGATTGACATCCAGAGATCATTCATAAGATGTCGGCTTCACAGCGGCATCTTTTCTGTTTATGTCTTTCTGTTCAGTTTTTCCGCGGTTTGTCCATCGGACGGATCGAGATCTTAAAACCATTTTTGGATCAGGAGCGAAAGAAAACGTGGATCCGATCATGATAAAATATTATCGGGAACGGTGCATATCTGAAATCTTTGGCGAATCAACGGATTTCTTTGTGAAATTGTGTAAAATTTAATCGTCCAAGGTTGATTTAGTGAATCCAGAGGACTATAATGAATTTTGTATGATTTCGAGAATGACCTGACTCCAGTGGAGACAGATCAGCCGATCTGAAAGGAAACTGAATAAACTGATCCAGTTGTGTAATACACTACGCCGCCTTGCCCCCTGCCTTGATGGCAGTTTGCTTAAAAGGGACATTCCGACAGGTATGTCTCTTTTTTTGGTTTTTTTTTGGGGATTTCCGGCGGGGCCTGAGACCCAGAGGAGGGCCCATTGGATCGATTCGGTTTTTTCTTCCCCTCGGTAACTTTTTCGAAGCACAAATATTAAAGGAGTGTGATGCTTACATGCATATGGTCGACTTCATCACAGAAGGTCCCATCCGGGTCTTTGAGATCGGCGGACTGAACCTGGCTTTGACCAAGCCAATGCTTGTCTCCACCGGTGCAATGATCCTCCTGTCCTTATTGATGATTTTTCTGGGACGCAATCTGGAAGTTGTTCCAACGACAAAACGGCAGGTTCTCTCTGAAACCATCTACGGGTTCATTCAGGGGATCGTCAAAGACAATATGGGAGAGGGGTATCAGCGGTTTATACCGTTTATAGGGACACTGATCCTCTATCTTCTCGCGCAGAATTTTGCCGGGATGTTCGGGTTTAAACCGGCGACATCCAGTTTCTCCACCACCCTGGGGCTGGGGATCATCGCATTTTTCATCATCCATGCCAATGCGATCAAGACCGGCGGGATGAAAGGATATCTGGGATCCTACGTCAAGCCGATGCCGTTTCTCCTGCCCATCACGCTGCTGGAGCGGATCATTTTCCCCATCAGCCTCGCACTGCGTCTGTTCGGAAACATCCTGGCGGCCACCGTCATCATGTCTCTGGTCTACGGATCACTGCTGAGCGTTGGGAAAGCGCTGGGGATCGGGATCCCGCTGCCGTTCCACATGTACTTCGATTTGTTTGACGGGACGATCCAGGCAGTGATCTTCACCTTCCTGACCATGATCCAGATCAAACTCATCGCCGAAGAGTCAACGGAAGGACATGAAGCCTAAACGGCCCGGGAAAAGTCCATCTCAAAGGGAAACTGAACGGGATGCATCCTCAGGCAGGATCATCGGAGCAGTCAGCTGACGCAGCAATCAATGAATTAAGCAACACGAAAACCATAGCATAGGGAAACCTCATTAAAAACTTTAAAACACAAGGAGATATCATTTTATGGAATTAGGATTAAGAGCTCTGGCAGCAGCCATTGCAGTTATGACAGGTGTGGGCGCAGGAATTTCAACAGGACTGGCAACGGCCAAAGCCGTCGAGTCCGTGGCCAGACAGCCGGAGGCTTCCTCCAAGATCATCACCGTTCTCGTCATCGGATCCGCTTTCGCGGAAGCTACCGCCATCTATGGTCTGCTGGTATCGATTCTTCTGATTTTTGTCGGAGTGCACTAGACGACGATCACATCCGCAAATTGAAAGGAGGAACAGACCATGAGTATTCAAGTAACTGAAATCCTCGCCAGCATGGCGAATTTCCTGATTTTTTTCCTGATCGTGAAAAAGTTTTTCTTCAAGAAGATCACCGCTGTCATGGAACAGCGCAATGCAACGATCCGGACCAACATCGACAAGGCCAATGCCGACCGGGCACAAGCCGAGGAGCTGATCCGGCAGGCGGAGGAGATCAACCGCAAATCCCGGGATGAAGGTTCTGTCATTATCAACCAGTACAAGAAAAAGGCTGAAGATCTCTATGAGGACATCGTCGCCGATGCCCGTGATGAGGCAAAGCTCATCGTGCAGCGGGGCACCGTTGACGCGGACCGTGAGCTGGATCAGGCCCGCCGCGTCATGCGTCAGAATGTCGTGGAGATGGCGACCCTGCTTTCCCGCAAAGCCATCGGTGAGGACGCAAGAGAAGAGACCCATGTCCGGCTGGTGGATGAGATCATCGGAAGGATGGGCGAAGCTTAATGTATGAATTCCTAGACCGAAGATATGCACAGGCACTCTTTGATGTTGCACGATCCAAGGGACGGGTCGCGCAGTACATTGAGGATCTGACCACCGTGGTCAGAGTCATTGACGAATCACGGGAGTTCCAGCAGGTCATCCGTCATCCGGAGATCACGACACGGGAAAAGAAGAAATTCTTCATTTCCCTGTTCAAGGGAAAAATCGATGAAGATCTTCTGACATTTCTTCTGATCCTCATCGAGAAAGACCGCATCATGTTCCTCCGGGAAAAGCTGGAAGAACTCAAGAAGATCGATCTGGAGCAAAATGGAACAGTGGTTGCCCGGATCCGTACCGTCCTGCCTTTGCAGGAGTACCAGAAACAGGCACTGATCAGCAAACTGTCTGCCAGATATCACAAGCAGGTCCTCATCGAAGAAACCATCGATCCGGATATTCTGGGCGGGATCCTGATCCGGGTGGGGGATGACCTCATCGACGGCAGCGTGCGATCGACGCTGGAAGATCTCCAGAAAACCATGTGCTCCAAAATCGAGGTGGAAAACCAATGAAAATACAGCCCGAAGAAATCACATCGGTCATCCGCCGGGAAATCGAGCGGTTTGACAAAAAACTTGAAACAGTGGATTCAGGGACCGTGGTCCAGGTGGGTGACGGCATCGCCCGCATCTACGGACTGGACGCCTGCATGCAGGGGGAGCTGTTAGAACTCCCCGGTGACATCAGCGCCATGGCCCTGAACCTGGAATACGACAATGTCGGTGCGGTGATCCTGGGCGCTGCGGACTCCATCCGCGAAGGCGACCTGGTGCGCAAAACCGGGAAAGTCGTTGAGGTCCCGGTGGGTGAGAACATGATCGGCCGGGTGGTCAACGCCCTGGGCGTGGCCATCGACGGCAAGGGAAGCATCGAAACGAAAAGCTTCCGTCCCGTGGAAGTGCCGGCGCCGGGGATCATTGAGCGCAAGCCCGTCACGGTCCCCCTGGAGACCGGCATCAAAGCCATTGACTCCATGGTCCCCATCGGCCGCGGTCAGCGCGAACTGATCATCGGCGACCGCCAGACCGGAAAAACGCAGATCGCCCTGGATACGATCCTGAACCAGAAGGGCAAGAATGTCATCTGCATCTATGTGGCCATCGGCCAGAAACAGAGCACCGTGGCCAACATCCACAATATCCTGACCCGGGAGGGTGCCATGGATTATTCCTGCATCGTATCCGCCTCGGCCTCAGAAAGCGCGCCGCTGCAGTATCTGTCAGCCTATACCGGCTGCACCATCGGCGAGTATTTCATGAACAAAGGGCGGGATGTCCTCATCGTCTATGATGATCTGTCCAAGCATGCGGTGGCCTACCGGGCCATGTCGCTGCTTCTGCGCCGTCCGCCGGGCCGGGAAGCCTATCCGGGAGATGTCTTCTATATCCACTCCCGTCTGCTGGAGCGGGCAGCCCGTCTCTCCGATGAACTGGGCGGCGGCTCCATGACGGCCATCCCCATCATTGAGACCCTGGCAGGAGATATCACAGCCTATATCCCCACCAATGTCATCTCCATCACCGACGGTCAGATCTTCCTGCAGTCCGATCTGTTCTACAACGGCGTGCGTCCCGCCATCAATCCCGGGATCTCGGTATCACGTGTCGGCGGCAATGCTCAGACCAAGGCCATGAAACGCGTCTCCGGCAGACTCCGTCTGGACCTGGCCCAGTATCGTGAACTGGAATCCTTTGCCCAGTTCGGCACCGATCTGGACCACAATGCCCAGAGTCTTCTGGAGAAAGGCAAGCGCATCGTGGAAGCCCTGAAACAGCCGCAGTTCAAACCCATGCGCTATGAAAAACAGATCATGATCCTGTATGCGGTGATGAACAATAAGCTCAATCACATCGATGTCCGCGACGTGAGCTGGTTTGAAACGGAATTTCTGGATTTCATGGATACCTACCACCGGAATATCGGGAAATCCATCATCACCACCGGAGACCTTTCCCCGGAGATCCAGACTGAACTGGACAGTGCCATTGAAGAATTCATAAAGGATCACTTCAGCGGCCGGCAGGTGTAGTATGGCCGGTGTATCGATCCCGGGACTGAAACGGCGGCTCAAGACCGTCACGTCCACGAAAAAAATCACAACCGCGATGAGTTTGGTCTCCACCTCAAAATATCAGAAAGCAAGGGTTCGCCTCACGGCCAATGATGAGCACTACAAGGCCTTTGCCGATGTCATCGGCGAGATCCTTTCCGTGGCCAGGACCTCTGAGGAGAAAAATCAGCTCCTGGAGTCCCCGCATCCGGACCGTCCCATTCTCGTGATCCTGTTCAATTCCGAACGGGGTCTGGTGGGCGGCTACAACAGCGCCATCATGGAGACGGCGGCTGAAGTCATCAGCGGGCAGAAACGCAGGCCTTACGTCATTACCGTCGGATCCAGGGGGGTCAGCCCCGTCAGAAAACTGGTGAAGGCGGATCATATGGAGCAGATCACGCTCAGCGATCTGCCGGCCTTCGGTGACACCGACCAGCTGCTGGAACGAGCGCTGGAGCTCTACCGGACCGGCCGGGTCAGTGAAGTGCGAGTCATCTATACCCACTACATCTCCGCGCTGCGCGATGAAGTGCGCGTTCAGACCCTACTGCCGATCCACGCCGCATCTGCAGCGCAGGCGGACACAAGTACGCCAATTGCCTATGAATTCGAACCGGAACCGGCAGCCATGCAGGAAGAACTGCTGGTCCTCTTTGTCCGGGAGCAGCTCTACAACCTGCTGCTCCACGCCCGAACCGTTGAACACTCCACCCGAATGAAGGCAATGGACAGCGCCAACAAAAACGCTGAAGAAATTCTAAATGACCTATCAAAACAGCTCAACCGTATCCGCCAGACTGCCATCACGCAGGAGATCACTGAGATCGTCGGCGGCGCGGAAGCACTCAAATAGGAGGTAACATGGCTGAAAACTCAGGAAAAATCGTACAGATCATAGGACCTGTGCTGGACGTTCAATTCAATTCAAAAAATATGCCTCAGATCTTCAACGCACTGGAGATCAAGCATGGCAACCGCATCCTCTACGCTGAAGTCGAGCAGCACATCGGGGATGACATTGTGCGCGCCATCGCCATGGAAGCCACCGAAGGACTGCGCCGGGGCATGGAAGTCCTCGACATCGGAGCACCCATTATGGTGCCGGTGGGACAGAAGACCCTGGGCCGGCTTTTCAACGTGCTGGGTCAGAGCATCGACGGCGGCCCCACAGTCTATGCCGACAAGTATCTGCCCATCCACCGCAAGCCGCCGGCCTTTGCCGATCAGGCCGTTGAACAGGTCATGTTTGAGACCGGCATCAAGGTCATCGACCTTCTGGCCCCTTACATGAAGGGCGGGAAAGTCGGATTGTTCGGCGGAGCCGGCGTCGGCAAAACCGTGCTGATCCAGGAACTCATCAACAACATCGCCAAGGAATCCGGCGGACTGTCCGTCTTCACCGGTGTCGGTGAGCGGTCCCGGGAAGGCAATGACCTGTACCGTGAAATGCAGGAATCCGGGGTCATCGATAAAACCGCCCTGGTCTTCGGCCAGATGAATGAACCGCCGGGCGCCCGCATGCGGGTTGCCCTGACCGGTCTCACCATGGCAGAACATTTCCGTGATCAGGGTCAGGATGTCCTGCTCTTCATTGACAACATTTTCCGATTCTCCCAGGCAGGATCGGAAGTCTCGGCCCTTTTGGGCCGGATCCCGTCGGCAGTGGGGTACCAGCCGACCCTGGCCACGGAAATGGGGGCTTTGCAGGAGCGGATCACCTCCACCCGCAAAGGCGCCATCACCTCCGTCCAGGCCGTTTACGTGCCCGCCGATGACCTGACGGATCCGGCCCCGGCCACGACCTTCAGTCATCTGGATTCCACCACGGTCCTGGATCGAAAGATCGTCGAGCAGGGCATATACCCGGCGGTGGATCCCCTGGCATCCAATTCCCGGATCCTGGATCCCAATGTGGTGGGGCAGGAACATTATGATGTCGCCACCCGGGTCATCCAGGTGCTGGAAAAATACAAGGAGCTCCAGGATATCATCGCCATTCTCGGTGTCGAGGAGCTCTCCGAAGAAGACCAGGCCGTCGTCGGGCGCGCCAGAAAGATCCAGCGGTTCTTCTCCCAGCCTTTCCGCGTGGCGGAACAGTTCACCGGCATGCCCGGAAAATTTGTCACGGTGAAGGAAACCATCCGCGGATTCAGAGAAATCCTGGAAGGCCGGCATGATGATCTGCCCGAATCGGCCTTCCTGTTCTGCGGCGGCATTGAGGATGTTGTCGAAAAAGCCCGGGAGATGAATTCTGATGCATCTTAAGATCGTCACTGTGGACAAGACCATTCTGGATACTGAGGTCACTTCGATCCACACGCGCAGTGCCAGCGGTGAATTCATCATTCTGGATCACCATGCGCCGGTCATTGTCATGACCCAGCCGGGGCCCACCGTCATCCTCACCGCACAAAACGAGCGCAGGATCCTCTTCACCTCCACCGGCGTCATCCGCGTCCGGGATCAGGAGGCGCTGTTCATCACCGATGCCGCGGAATGGAAAGAAACCATTGACGAAGCACGGGTCCGTCAGGCGAAAGCCCAGGCCCAGGCTCAGCTGGCCGAGGGCAGCGGCGACCAGGCGCATGCACGGGCATCGCTCCTCCGGGCCGAAGGCCGCCTGAAAACACTGGAGACGGTGTAGCGTCATCAGAAGAACCCCATGGGCAGCGCATCAAAACCACAAGGGTCTCAGATCGCAACATGAGGGTCAGGCTCTGCCATTGCAATGGCAATGGATGAGCCGGCGAAGAGAAGACTGAACGCAAAAAAAGATTCCGATCATCTGGTCGGAATCTTTTTTGCGTTGGCATCGGCTGGATCGTGATCCAGGCGGCAGGATCAGGATCGGCCCGGGTCACCCAGTGACTGACGGGCATGATGGACAAGGCGGCGGTAGCCATCATGGAGGATGGCGGTATCCATGGACAGGGCGATGCCGTTGATGTGGAGGTCTGCCAGGGAAGATGCCATGGCCGGATCGCCGGTGAAATACATCAGGATCTTGCCGGCCGCATGGACCGTGCGGCAGATCCGTTGGATGGCGGCTTTGAAATCCGGATGGTCAAACTGACCGGGGATGCCCATGGAGATGGACAGGTCATAGGGGCCGATGAATACGCCATCCACACCCTTCAAAGCGGCAACCTGCTCGATCTCTTCCAGCAGCTCTTTGGTTTCGCACTGGGGCAGGACCAGAACATGGTCATTGCAGTGTGCCATGTAGTCGTCCAGGCTGACGTTGGCCCAATCGGCGGCTCCCCAGCGGGAGACGCGGGCGGGGCAGAAGCTTCGCTCGCCGACGGGCGGGAACTTGGCGAAGGCGACGACCTGGCGGACTTCTTCCAGGGTCTTCAGCCCGGGGACCACAAGCCCCTGGGCACCGGAATCCAGGATCCGCTGGATCTCACGGTGGCTGATCTGGGCGATCCGGACCAGGGGCGTCATCCCGGCGATCTCAGATGACCGGATCAGATCCAGCGCCGTTTCCGTGTCCATGGCGCTGTGTTCGGTGTCCAGGATGATAAAATCAAGACCGGTATGTTCCAGGGCCTCCACGCTGTTCATATGTCCGATTTCGATGAACGTGCCCAGGGTGGTGCGGCCGGCTCCGATTTTGGCTTTCAACTGATTATCCATTCATGATCCTCACTTTTTTTAAGACATTTCTTTCCCTAATGGTAGCATAAAACAACCTGCAGTTCCCATCCCATCCCGCACTCACGATCTGCAGCCGTGATGATCAAGGGCTGAGGGCCCCAACATCCTGGCAGGTTCTTCCCGCTCTGAACGGGCTCACTGAACAGACAGCGGGATGGCTGAGCGGGGGACTGAGCGGGGGACTGATCTGCCAGGTAACAGGTCCCGGGTCGT
>CAYYVR010000028.1:17343-20560 GCA_964475185.1 uncultured Clostridium sp.
CTGAGCGGGGGACTGAGCGGGGGACTGATCTGCCAGGTAACAGGTCCCGGGTCGTCGATCAGCTGTCCTGACTGAGAAAATCCACGGCATACTGGGCGTAGAGGGCCGAACCGCTGGCCAGGACGGATTCATCGATGTCAAAGCACTCGTGATGGTGGGCCACATCGGTGCCCTTGGCTGGATCGGCGCAGCCGATGAAAGCAAAGCAGCCGGGTTTATCCTGGATGTAGTACGCAAAATCTTCCCCGCCGGTGGTGGCCGGTTCGATGACGATGTCTGCGTCCTCAAAGATCTTCAGAGCGGCAGTTTTTGCCAGTGCCGATGAGGCTTCTTCATTGATGAGGGGCGGTGTGACATAATGGTAAGTCAGCGCAGCGCTGCCGCGGTAAAGTTCGGCGGTGCCCGCTGCGATGCGGCGCATGTCTGCTTCGATATGGCCGGCGATGGCTTTGGAAAAATACCGGTTCGTTCCGCTGAGGTGGGCGTCCCCGGCGATGATGTTGAAGCGGGTGCCGGCCTGGATCGTTCCTACAGTGACCACCAGGCTGTCCAGGGGACTCGTTTCACGGCTGGCCAGACTCTGGAGATTCATGACGATGGCAGAGGCGATGAGCGCTGCATCCACCCCCTGATGAGGCATGGATCCATGACCGGATTTGCCCGTCACATCGATTTCCCACCAGTCGGCGGCGGCCATGCGGCTGCCGGCTTCAACGGAGATTTTTCCCGAGGGCATGACAGACCAGATATGGGCCCCGAAGAAATTCTCGATATCCCGGTGCCAGTCTCCGGCCGCCATGAGGTGGGAAGCTCCGCTGCCGAGTTCCTCCGCCGGCTGAAAGATGAGTTTGACGGTGCCTTTGAACGTTCCCCTGAGATCGTGGAGGATGTGGGCGGCGCCAAGGAGCATGGCGGCGTGGGCATCGTGGCCGCAGGCGTGCATTTTACCGATGTTTTTCGATTTCCAGGGCACTTCTTTTTTCTCGGTGACATTCAGGGCATCGATGTCTGCCCGCAGGCCGACGGTACGGCCCGGCGCATTGCCCTGGAGGGTGGCAATGACGCCGGTGGCCGTGGGGCGCTCAAAGGGAATGCCCAGGTTCTCAAGTTCTCTGACGATATAGTCGGTGGTTTCAAATTCCTCCATGGATAGTTCGGGATGCATGTGGAAATGACGCCGGGTGCGGATGATGTAATCTTCATAGCGATGACTGAGTTCTTTGATAGTCATAGGATCTTCCTTTCATTTTGAATGAGAGATTTGCTGAACGCAACAGGACGGACAGAAATGGACGGACGGAAATGGACGGACGGGATCGGGCTGACAGGGCTGACCAAAAAAATGGCGCTGCTCAAAGGATCCGCTTTCAGGCGTTAGGGAGGGTTTTGGATGGTCTTTGGATGGGGAGCTGAGTCAGCGAAGCATCGGACTGAGCAGGCCGGCCAGAACAACGGATGCGATGGAAACGGTGATGAATCCGGCCACCAGCATTTTGGGCAGGATCTGTTCCAGAACCAGCTGCTGCTCTGCCGGATCATCGCTGACTGTATTGGAGACTTCATGGGAAATGATGTAGGTCCCGGGGAAGCCGAAGAGAGCGGAGGTGCCGATGGCAACGGCCATGAAAGGTGATATTTTCAGGATCCTGGAGGCGGCATAGGAGAAGAGAATGATCCCCAGAGCGCCGATGAGGAGGGCTTTGACGATGACCGGCAGGAGGCTCAGAACGATCTGCGGTGTTGCTTTGGACAGATTGTTGAAAATCACCGACATCAGCGCCGCCATGCCCAGGCCGAAGGAATTGGCACGGGTCAGGACAGAACGCTCCAAAAATCCAGTCTGGGCAGCGATGATCCCAAATAAAAGAGCCAGGATGTTCTTGTCAAGGATATTGAACCCGGCCGCCTGCTGGGCGGCATAGGATAACAGCGTGGCGGCCAGGGCCACCAGAGCAGTCTTTGCCAACATGACGTTGTCTGATTTGAACCGGGCGAGAAAGTAATGTCTTTCCGCTGGTTCGGGTTGAGTGGCAGCAGCTTCTGCAGGCTGTCTCATCAGATGGTCCTTCCTGGCCAATACGACGGCGGCTTCTTTCCTGAGACAGTAGGAGGCCAGCGGATAACCGATGAATCCCTGTACCACGACGAGGAGGGTCGCCAGAATGGCATAGTTTTCATGGCCGCGCTCTGTGGCGGCCTCAGCCATCTGGATCCCGGCGATGACGCCGCCGGCGAGGGGAGGCGCGGCAACCAGGGCGGCATTCCGGTCCAGAAAGAGCGAGCCGACGGTGAGGAGCAGGACAACGATCCCGACGATGGCTGCGATGGCGATGAGGACAGTCTGCCATTGTTCTTTCAGCTGCCTGAAATTCAGCATCGTCCCCATATGGGTCAGCAGCATGGTGATGAGCAGTGCGCCGATGGCCAGGAGATGGGAGCTGGCAAACAGATCGGCGGGTACGCCGGCCCAGAATCCCAGCAGGAACAGCACCGAGCCGGTGAATAGCATGGAAACGATGCTTTTTGTTTTTACTGAAATGATGTCTCCGATGCTGAATACAATCAGAATGAAGGTGAGTGAAATGAGGGGCTTAAGCGCTTCATTGGAAAAAAGCGGTCCAAGCCAGGCGATGGATGACAAATACATAATGATTCCCCCTGAATTGATACGAATAAATAATTACAATATAGGCATAATCAATCATCCTGTCAAAGGGAGCCGGCTGGACGCCTTCATGAGACAACGCTGAATTTTAGCGGTTTTCAAAATTTTGGCCGCAGGAAAACGAAACTCAGAAATCAAAAAGGACAATAATGATTCAGGAAAGTTTGATAAAATCAAATTTTCCGGCCATTCGTTGCACAACAATGAGTTGAAAAAATAAAAACTCAAACCCGGAAAGCTTTATTTGTGAAAAACTTCCGTGAGCAGCAGTGGATCTCACCGAATGGATCTCACCGAATGGATCTGAATCGGATCAGGATGAAGTAATGGGGAAGGATATCCAAGGGGCCGATGCCATCGAGGATGATTGGGGATGGCATGGCGGTTGACCTGAAATCTGCCGATTTTCTGGGGAATGAGCTGATGAATGTGATTTATTTTCAGTAAAACAGTAAAATCTGTCCAAAAGGGCTTGAAAGATGGAGCACTTTCAATATATAATAATCTTTGTCAGTTTAGATATGGAGGAGTTCCCGAGTGGCCAAAGGGGGC
>CAYYVR010000029.1:0-11959 GCA_964475185.1 uncultured Clostridium sp.
GCTACAAATCCTGATCTCCTCTTTGTTTCAGAACCCACCCGGGGGATCGATGTGGGCGCCAAACGGCTGGTTTTGGAATCCCTGGAAAAATACAATGCCGAAAACGGGACCACCATCGTTGTAGTGTCCTCGGAATTGGAAGAATTAAGATCGGTGGCGGACCGGATCGCTATTATTACAGAAGGGAAAGTCAGCGGGATCCTGCCGCCTGATACTTCCGCTGCAGATTTTGGATTACTGATGTCGGGTGAAGAACTGACGGGAGGGGATGCATCATGATGGAACGTTTCAAACGGTTTTTGGACAGCTTTGGCCTGCCCAATATCATCATCTCGGCATTTCTGATCATCCTGTTCCTCCTGACAGGACCTGCAGGGATCCGCATCGACAAGTCCATCACAGACATCATGTTCCGCTTTGGCATCAATGCCATTATGGTGCTGTCCATGGTCCCCATGATCCAGGCCGGATGCGGTCTGAATTTCGGGATCCCCGTGGGATTCATTGCAGGCATGCTGGGGTCAGTCATTTCTCTTGAATTCGGCATTCCCGGTATGGCCGGCATGTTTCTCGCCATGGCCATCGGGGCAGGGTTTGGGTTGCTTTTCGGATGGCTCTACGGCGAATTGCTGAACCGTGTCAAAGGGGAAGAAATGGTCATCGCCACCTACATCGGCTATGTCATCATCTTCTTTTTCAATATCATCTGGACCATCGCGCCATTTAACAATCCCAGATCGATCCAGAGCTATGGCGGCACCGGATTAAGGCAGACGATTTCCCTTGAAGGCGTCTGGTCAAAGATCCTGGACCCCTCCGTAGTGGTCGATCCGCTGTCCCTTCGACCGGACACACTTCCGGTCATCACCATCAATAACTACATCCAGATCCCGGTGGGAATGATCGCACTGTTTGCCTTCATGGCGTTTCTGGTCTGGTTTTTCTTCAAAACCAAAACGGGGACCGCGATCACTGCAGTCGGATCCAATCCGGATTATGCCAGAGCCGCCGGGATCAACATCAACCGCATGAGGATCCTCTCGGTCATGATCTCCACCGCCATTGCAGCTGTGGGACTCATCACCTACCAGCAGAGTTTCGGCTTTATTGAAATGTATGGTGCGCCGCTGGGATTCGTTTTTCCCACAGTAGCCGCCATTCTGATGGGCGGAGCTTCCGTTAATAAAGCCAACATCGTCAACGTGGTCCTGGGCACCTTTTTGTTCCAGTCTCTGGTCACCATGACACCCTCAGTCATTAACTCGCTGATCCGCATCGACCTGTCGGAAATCATTCGTGTGGTCGTGACCAATGGCCTGATTGTATACGCCCTGACCCGACGGAGGAAAAAATGATGAAAAACGATCGTTTCAGAAAAGGATTAATGAGCATTGCTGTACCGGCATTGTTCATCATAATCAGTATCCTGGCTATCAAACCCTCCGGACTTCCGCCCAGCTACATTGCAGAACAGGTTCTGGTCCGGCTGTTCCGTAATTCCTTCCTTGTCCTCGCCCTGCTGCTGCCGATCATGGCAGGAATGGGCATCAACTTTGCCCTGACCCTGGGCGCCATGGCCGGCCAGATGGGTCTGATTGCTGCGCAGGGTCTTGGTTTACTGGGCCCCGGCGGCCTGTTTGCGGCGGTGGCCATGTCGATTCCGGTGGCTGTCATACTGGGGATCTTTGCCGGTCAGGTTCTGAATAAAGCCAAGGGCCGGGAAATGATCACCTCGATGATGCTGGCCTTTCTGATCAATGGGGTCTATCAGTTCATCATCCTGTATCTGTTCGGCACTTCGATCCTGCCCTTCAATCAGAATCGCAGCATCATACTGTCCAAAGGCTTTGGCGTCCGCAATACCCTGGAATTAGCCAGCTCCCATGCCTTCGACAATCTGGGGGATAACATCCTGACCAATCTGCTGGGATCCCCCTTATACATCGGAGATTTCAAAATTCCCTTTTTCACCATTTTTCTGATCGCTCTGCTGTGTCTGTTCACATGGTGGTTCGCCCATACCAAGCTCGGGCAGGATATGCGCGCCGTGGGACAGGATATGGAAGTCGCCGCCAATTCCGGGATCAATGTTGACCGCACCAGAATCTGGGCCATCACGATCTCCACCGTTTTTGCGGCCGTCGGACAGATCATTTATCTTCAAAATCTTGGAACGATGAATACCTATACCGGACACGAGTCCACTGCCCTTTACTCCGCCGCTTCATTGCTCATCGGAGGCGCCTCAGTGGCTTCGGCAGGGATCTTCAACGCGATCCTGGGTACCGGACTGTTCCATTTGCTCTTTGTCCTGATGCCGCCGGCAGCGTCCAACCTTACAGGAAACGCCATGATCGGAGAATACTCCCGTATGGTCATATCCTATGGTATCGTTGCGTTGGCTCTTGTCATGCACGCCCGACGCAAACTGAAGGAAAAAGAACTGGATCGTCAGGAGTTCCGAAGGAATCAGCTCCCCAGGGAAAATTCTGCAACATAAACATAAAGAAAGCTTTTGAAAAACAGATCCCTTCCCGCGCGGGGAAGGGATCTGTTTGCGTCTGACTGAAAATCGGATGTCTCTGCGTTTTTCCTTTGCCTCTTTGGGATCCATGGCTACCTAAATTTGGCCAGCGGATGTTTTTTTATCAGCCCCAAATAGACATCAGTCTTTACCTCTGAGATCCGTCCATTGGTCGATGTCGCGCAGCGGGTTGGATTCGGTGGAATCCCGAAGCTTTTCATCATCGACATGCGTGTAGATCTGCGTGGTGGAAAGATTCTCATGCCCCAGGATCATCTGGAGGGAACGCAGATCGACATTGCCATGTTTGTACATCAGGGTGGCAGCGGTGTGCCGGAGCTTGTGGGGCGTATAGTGATCCCCGGCGATGCCGGCGTTGGTGATGTGCTTTTTGACCAGCCGCTCCACGGTGCGTTTGCTGATGGGGCGCTTGTGATTGGACAGGAAAAGATAGTCCTTGTACTCCGGCAGAACGCCATCCAGCTCGATGGTCCGCAGGTGGTTCCCGATGGCAGCCAGACAGGCTTTGTTCAGATAGACCGTCCGTTCCTTGTTGCCTTTGCCGATGACGCGCAGGGTATCTTCCCGCAGCATGGCACGCCGGATGGAAATGAGTTCGGAGATCCGCAGACCGCAGTTGAGAAACAGCGTGAGCATGCAGTAGTCGCGGTGATAATCCCGATGGGAGCGGTCCATGGACTGGAGCAGACGGACGGATTCATCCAGGCTCAGGTAAATGGGGTTGCGCTTGCGGATCCGGGGCGATTCCAGATCTGAGGCGGGATCATAATCGATGATCCGGGCCTTGCCGTGGAGAAATTTAAAAAAGGTCTTCATGGAGGCCACTTTGCGGGCCCGGGCCGACGCCGAGTTTTCCCGCTGTTTTTCCAGAAAGGACATATAGGCATAGAGATTGGGCAGCGTGATGGCGCGCAGAAATTCATCATCGACGGGGGAGAGATCGATGTCCTCAAACTCTGAGTCGTCGCTGACCTGACCCTTGTAGATCCTTAAAAAGCGCAGGAAAACCACCAGGTCATAGGTATAGGCCTGAACGGTGCCTTCGCTTTTGCCTTTGATGGTCAGAAGATACGATGTGAATTCATTGAGCCGGGGCGGCAGGTTCAGTTCTTTTTCGGGTTGGATGCTGTATTTCGTCATAGTTACACCTCACGTTCAGCATAACAGATTTTGACGTAAAAATGTTTCGCGACAAAATTTCCTTTGAATTTTCTTTGAACCCGCCTGAAATGAAGTCTTTGCATGGGATAATGGAAAAGGAACGAACGCATTGAACTGAGTGCGCCGGTTCAAAACGGGATCCGGTGCATTGGGGCATTCAATTTTATAATCAATATCAGTACCAGTATCAAATTCAATGAGGGGATCCATCTCAATACGCACTGTGATCCAACGGAGGTAATTAATTTTGGGCATTGGCAGAAAGACACGACTACTCATCGACGAAACACGGACCGACTTTTATTCGGGGGAGAAGACCCGGCGGATCCCCATCAGCATATTTTATCCGACCCGGCGCGAAGGCGCCTCGCTCTATGAGGATCTGTATGCGCCGAATCAGGAGCTTTTAGCAAAGATCTACGGCGAAGGAAAAAAAGAACGCATTGAACATTTGAAGACAGTGAAAACATCCTTCCAGAACGATGCGCCGCCGGATCTTGAGCAGGCACGCCCGGTCATCGTATTTTCCCATGGTCTGGAAGCCGATCGGGATTTTTATCTCTTTCTCATCGAACCCCTGGTCCGGGACGGTTATGTGGTCGTCACCACCGGCCATCTGTATGATACGGATCTGACGCTGCTCCCCGACGGGGAACAGGTCAAAATGAAAGAGGGGCTTCTGGGAGAATCCTCCCGGGCCCAGCGGACAGCGCAGATCGAAGCCAGGGGCGGCGACATGCTCTTCGTGGTGGACTATCTGAACACCCTCAATGAAGACCCGACGTTCAGGGGATTGCTGGATCTGGATCATGTCGGCATCGCCGGTCATTCCCTGGGCGGCATGACGGTGCTGAAAACTTTGCCTCATCCCATGGTCAGAGCCGGGGTCATGCTGGATGCCGCCCTTCAGTTCATCGATGTGGAAAAAGAGCTCAGCGCGGGGATCACGCTGAACAAGCCTGTCTTGAATTTTCGCCGCGACGGCATCAGCTATGGCGACCGGCTGAAGTTTCGCATTGAAAAGTCCAGGGAACGCTCACCGGAGAAATTTATGGAGATCCTCCTGAAAGAACATGACGAAGCGCTGGCCGATGAAGTGGTGGTCCGCCAGCTCTATCAGTACGTCAACGGTCAGTTCAGGCATTTCATTTATATGGACAAAACGGTCCACATGACGTTCTGCGACTGGTTCCGACTGGTCCCTGACAAATACTATCCAACCCTGATTCCCATTGATGAAGCCCATGGGCTCATCGCCGATCTGGTCTGTGATTTCTTCCGGGAACATCTTCTCAATGAGGGCAAGCCCTATACGGAGCGGATCATTCAGTCCCAGACGCAGGGCATTCATCTGGAAGTCATCCATATGAACTGATGGCGGTGCCGATGAATAAACACTCAGGTCATCGACCCTTCTGAACAAGTTGACAGATGCATGCTGCCGCCGGGCACCGGAAAATCCAGACAGGATCACCGGTGCCCAGTTTTGCGCTGCCTCTTTATAATTGTTTATGCAGATGAACACTCCATTAAGATCTGAAAACGATTTATAAAATTATTTCTCTTCCTGAATAAATAATCATTATAATCCCGTTCGAATCGTGATATAATTGTAAAAATTTAAAGATTTACGTATATATATGCAAATCGTGCAGGAGGGTGAATGCCATGAATTATATTTTTGTTTCGCCCAATTTTCCCAGGGGCTATTCCAACTTCGCCGTGCGGCTGAAAGAAGAGGGGGTCAATGTCCTGGGACTTGGACAAGACCGTTATGATGAATTGAATCAGGACCTGAAAAATGCCCTGACCGAGTATTACCGGGTCGAGGATCTGTCGAATTATGATGAAGTGCTCCGTGCGCTGGGCTTTTTCTCCCACAAATACGGAAAAATCGACCGGCTGGAATCCCATAATGAACACTGGCTCATGCAGGATGCCCGACTTCGGACGGATTTCAACATTCCGGGACTGAAAATCACGGACATGGACTGTATGAAATACAAGTCTGAAATGAAAGAGATCTTCCGGTCCTGTGAGATCCCGGTGGCGAAGGGCGGCGTCGTCACCACTGCAGAAGAAGCTCTGGCACTGACCTCCGAATATGGTTATCCTGTGGTGGTCAAGCCGGATATGGGCGTGGGCGCCCAGGATACCATGCTGCTCATCGATGACCGCGCCGTGGAGGAATTTTTCGAGACCCGGTCCGGCAGGCGCTATATCCTTGAAGAATTCATCGAAGGCGATATCGAAAGCTACGACGGACTGACCGATCAGGATGGCAATGTCGTATTCTCGTCCAGCTTTGTTTTCTCCAGCGGCATCATGGATGTCGTCAACTCAGATCTGGATGTCTTCTACTATTCCAGAAAAGAAGTTCCTGAAGACCTGGAGGAGATGGGGCGAAAAGCCGTTCAGGCCTTTGGCCTGAAAGAACGGTTCTTCCATATGGAATTTTTCCGGACAAAACTTAACGAGCTGGTCGCTTTGGAAGTCAATATCCGTCCGCCCGGAGGGTATTCCATCGACATGTGGAATTTCGCCAACGACACCGACATGTATCAGCAGTATGCCAGAGTCGTCGCCCGCAATGCCTATGACGGAGAGCCGACACACCAGTATCATTGCGTCTATACCGGGCGTAAATATACGGCAGACTACGTCAATCCCATCAATGAAGTCATATATCAATACAGTCCGGCCATTCTCTACCATGGGGAAATGCCGAAAATCCTGTCCAAAGCCATGGGAAATTATGCTTTCATCTTCCGGGTGGAGGAGATCGAGGCGCTTCGCGATATGGTCAAATTCATTCTCGAAAAGAAATAACCCGATCCATCAACCATCAATTCGTCCGATCAATTCGTCCGATCAATTCGTTCGATCAATTCGTCCGATCAATAACTGAAATCAGCGGTCAGATCAATGGACAGATCAATGGACAGATCAACC
Organism: uncultured Clostridium sp.; assembly: GCA_964475185.1. Lineage (GTDB taxonomy): Bacteria > Bacillota > Clostridia > Clostridiales > Clostridiaceae > JG1575. Next base: position 6,659 of record CAYYVR010000029.1, read on the forward strand.
TGTCAATAACCAGCAGACAACCATTCCTGTGGACTCAGCGCATGAAATCCGGCGGGATCCGCTGCAACTCATGGATCCTGCCTGATTTTATGCTCTGAGTCCCTTGAGCAGGCACCAAAGAATAAGGAGTATCACGATGCAGATCAGTTATCATAAGATTTATTCCCACAATCTGGGACGCGACATGGAATTTAAAAGCTACGGCCACAGCGGCAAACCGATGATCGTTTTTCCGTCCTCCGGCGGCCGCTTCTATGAGTTCGAAGACTTCGGCATGATCGGTGCCATTGCGCATCTCATCGAGGCCGGTCTGGTCCGGGTGTTCACCCCCGACTCCATCGATCATGAAAGCTGGGACAATCATTGGATCGCTCCGGAGGATCGTGCCGCCCGGCACAACCAGTATGATCTGTTCATTGTGGATGAACTGGTCCCCGCGATCCGCACCATGACCGGGTGGCAGGAGGGGTTCATTGCCCATGGCAGCAGTATGGGGGCTTTCCATACCCTTAATTTCTACCTGCGCCATCCCGATGTATTCGACGCCGGCATCGCACTGTCAGGCATCTATGATGGCCGTTTCTTCGTCGGCGAGCATTTCGGATTCAATGTCTACGTCAATTCCCCCGTGGACTACCTCAGGGATCTGAATGACGCCCATTATCTGGACCGCTACCGGCAGGGGGATCTGATCATCTGTGTGGGCCAGGGCAATTTTGAATCAGAGTCACTCCGCGACACCCGGATGGTGGCTGATCTTTTAAGGGCTAAGAATATCCCTGCCTGGGTGGACATCTGGGGATATGACATCCACCATGACTGGCCCTTCTGGCGCCAGCAGCTCCCGTACTTCCTCGAAAAACTGCTGGAATACCAGGGAAGATTATAATGAACTGCGCTGATTGAGCCGCAATGGTCCGGACTTCTTCAGCGCTTTTGCATCTTGTCCGAAAGGATTCCTACAGACCAAATCACTTTTCCTGCGCCCGACCCTATAAGATTTACAGGCTGTTCGAATATGATGCAGAGGGGATATGCTATAATAAAATCATCAAAACTGAAATCGAATGCAGCAAAATAAAAGCCAACGAGGTGTAATATGCCAAAAAATGTAGAATTAGATCACATGACCATTATTGTCCCCCAGGGGCAGGGTGCAGAAGTTCTTAAAATGGCCAAGCAGAAGGGGATCGTCAACGGGACCGTCTCCAGAGGTCTGGGAACGGCCAACAAAGAACTGATGAAGCAGTTTGAGGAACAGGGACGGGTCCGGGATTTTGTTTCCCTGATCGCCTCAACGGATCTGGCGGAGATCTTTTTGCAGAAAGTCGCTGAAACCTTCGGACTGGGCAAGCCGGGCCACGGCATCGCCTATTCCGTCAACGTCAATGAAGTCTATGCGCCGCGCCTGTCCAACATGGACAAGGAAGACCGCAACCAATCCGATGTGCAGGTCATCACGGCCATCTTCCGCAACGGCAATGCCGATAAGGTCATGAATGCGGCCCGGGCTGCCGGAGCCACCGGAGGAACCATCCTGGAGAATCTGTCCGATGTGGATCCCGAATCCTCTCTGTTCTCCAAGGGGACTGAGGGCAATGATGAGATCGTTCTGGTCATCACGAAGAAGGAAACGGCACCGGCCATCGTCGACGCCATCCGCAGCAATACCGGCCTGGACAGAAACACGGGTCTGGTATACGTTCAGGATGTCCATTTCGTCTACGGACTGAAAAAACTGGCAGATCACTAGCCTTAAATAGATGCGGTGACGATCCGGAACAACAAAAAAATAACGGATCATTTCAGATGCGAAAGCGGAAATGATCCCCCCATTTTTACCCATCCTGTGGTATCATATACTTATCGAACTAATGTTCTATAGGTGATGCAGGATGGGTAAAATTGATTATGAAAAAATGCCGCTGCGGTACATATTATGCATCGATGTCAAATCGTTTTTTGCTTCTGTGGAAGCGGTCCGGCGCGGCATCGATCCTCTGGAGGCTTACATTATCGTCGTCTCCGATGTTCGGCGCCCCGGGGCCGTGGTCCTGGCATCCTCGCCGAAGGTTAAAGCGGAATTCAACATCAAAACGGGCAACCGCAAGTTTGAGATCCCCGGCGACCCAAGGCTCATGGTGGTGGATCCCTCCATGGCGCTGTATCTGGAGATCAACCGGCAGATCAATGACATTTTCCGCCAGTATGCCGCGGACGAAGATATCCTGGTCTATTCCATCGACGAATCGTTTATTGATCTCACCGCCACGGCCCATCTGTTCGGAGATCCCGGAAAGGCGGCGGTCCGGCTGCGCGATCAGATCAAACGGGAGATCGGCCTCAATGTCACCATCGGCATCGGCGACAATCCGCTCCTGGCCAAGCTGGCACTGGATAATGAATCCAAACGGAAAAAAAGCCAAATCGCCTACTGGTCCTACGAGCGGATCCCGGAGACGGTCTGGAAGATCCCGAATCTGCGCGATTTCTGGGGGATCTCCCGGGGCTGGGAACGGCGCCTGAATAAACTGGGCATCCATTCCATCTACTCTCTGGCCCATTTCGATCCGCACATTCTCCATTCCAAATTCGGCATCATCGGCCTGCAGCAGTATTACCATGCCAATGGCGTGGATTACAGCATCATTTCCCAGCCCATCCAGCAGAAGAGCAAAGGCTTCTCCAAGGGCCAGGTCCTGATGCGCGATTACTTTGCCAAAGAGGAGATCCTCACCATCATGGATGAAATGATCGATGAGGTCACCATGCGCCTGCGCCGCAACCGCTCTCTGTGCACCAGCATCGGATTCTACTGCGGATATTCATCCACGGTGAACCACCCCGGCATCGGCGTGTCCCGGCGGCTGAAAGTCCCCACCAGTGACACGGCATCGATCCGTGAGGTCTTTCATGCGATCTTCCTGCGTCACTGGCAGGGCGAACCGGTGCGCCAGTTCAACATCTCACTGAATGATCTCATTGACGATGCCGGCCAGCAGCTCTCCATCTGGGACTATACCGGCGACGACGGCCGCGCCGTGGATCAGGTCATCGACGAGATCCGCGACCGCTTCGGAAAGACTGCGATCTTCAAAGGGCACAGCCTGACGTCCGGCTCCACGTTCTTTGAGCGCAGCGGAAAAGTCGGCGGCCATACCGGCATGAGTGAGGTGGACTGAACGATGTGGAAAAAACCCCGATCCTGCCGGCCCCAGGATATGATCTACCCGGACCGCTGCATGCTCAAATGGCAGGGGATGCTCCTGTCGGATCACAATGAACGGATGCGGGCAGATCAGATCCGGGAGACCTGTGAAAAAGAACCACGGTACCATACGGAAGCTGATTATGAAACCTGGGACCAGTTGATCCAGAAGTCCAAACGGGACGGACAGGCCATCACACTGTTGATCTCACGGCCCAACGAACCCGAGTTCTCCGTCACCGGCGTGATCCAATCCGTCAAATCCAACCGCCTTACGCTTCTGACCGGGCAGAGACTGATGATCATATCCCGCCACGAAGTGGAAGATGTTTCCTGAAAAAAAATCCATCCGGACATACCCCCCGTGAAAAAGGCTTTGACTGCCGGCAGACCGCGCTGCAGCCCGGATCACGTGACTTACCGTCTTCTTGGAGAAGGCGGTTTTTCTATCCCTCAAATTGGTTCGAGCAACAAATATCTTGACAGTCAAAGTAATTTCCATATAATTAGGTTATCAAACTAATTAAAGGAGAGTCATGGAAGGTTTTTTCAGTCAATTGAATGAAGTCATCATCAGCGTATACGAAAAGATCGGTAAAGTCGAAACGCTGATGAATGAAGACAAACAGCTGGATCTGACCATCAATGAGATCCACATCCTGGAAAAGATCCAGCAAAACAGCGGCATCAATGTGCGCGACCTTGCCCAGTGTCTCGGTGTCACCACCGCCACGGTCACCGTCGCCATCCAGAAGCTGGTGAAAAAAGGCTATGTTCTGAAAGAGAAAAGCCGAAGCGATCTTCGCGGGGTGACCATCTCACTGACCCAGGCAGGGATCAAAGTGGTCCGGCTGCACAATATCTTCCACATCCGAATGGCCAGAAGCATGACGTCCGGTTTGACGCAGGAGGAAGTCCGGACGTTGTTCGAGAGTCTGGATAAACTAAACGGACATCTGGAAGCGTTTCTCAGCGAAAAAAAGTCGGGAGAACAGGATCACCGGATCCGGAAAACAGAATAAGATCATGATCTTAAGATGCCTGACCCCTGGCCGGGCACTGACAAAATGAACCAACGAAAAGAAAAAGCTTCGGACCGATTCAGAGAATCGATCCAGGAAAGGACACTGACATGAGTTTTGAAATCATCGGCACCGGATCCGGCGAGCCGGAAATGCGCCTCACCAATGCCATGCTGGAGGAATTGGTGGATACCTCGGATGAGTGGATCACCCAGCGGACCGGCATCAAAGAACGCCGGGTGATGGCAGGGGACACCATGCGGGCCCTGGCTAAAAAGGCCGGCGAAGAAGCCCTGGCGGATGCCGGCATCGCAGCGGGTCAGCTGGATTACATCCTCTTCGCCACCATCAGCGGTGAATACCGCACGCCTTCCCAGGCCTCCATTCTGGCAATGGACCTGGCGGTGGATTGTCCGGCAGTGGATCTCAACGCGGCCTGCACAGGCTTTATTTATGCCCTTGACTTCGCAGATTCCCTGTTTCAGTCCGGCAAAGCCGAACATATCCTGGTGGTGGGCATGGAGATCATGAGCCGCTACATCGATTATACCGACCGCAGGACCTGTGTTTTATTCGGTGACGGCGGCGGGGCGGTCGTTCTGAAAAAGGGCAATGCCTTAAAAGCCGTCCATACGGGCGGCAAGGGCAATATCGAAGCCCTCAACATTCCCAATGTGTACCGGAGCACCCCCTGGAATCAGGAGACCGAGACCCGGGATACCATTCTGATGAATGGACCTGAGGTCTATAAATTTGCCGTGGGTGCCTTCCTGGAAGAACTGGGCATCTGCCTTCAGCGCACGGGGATGAAGCCGACTGAACTGGATCTGGTCATCCCGCACCAGGCCAATTCGCGGATCATCGAAAGCGCCCGGGAAAAACTGGGCATTGCAAAAGACGTCTTTATCAACCGGGTGGCCGAACGCGGCAACACTTCCGCCGGCAGCATCCCGCTGCTGCTGAACGAGCTCAACCGGCAGGGCCGGCTCAGGCCGGGCATGAAGATCGGTCTGGTCGCCTTCGGCGGAGGCCTGACCTCAGCCGGTGCGATCCTGGAATGGACCATGGATG